>JBJMIY010000253.1:0-6389 GCA_045806605.1 Rubrobacteraceae bacterium | reverse complement strand
AGGATGGCGAACAGGTGCGGAGGTTCGTGCGTGCGGCAAATGGTTGAGAGCGGGTACTTCGGAGCCTTCGGGGGACGGTACGTCCCCGAGACCTTGATCCACGCCCTCGAAGAGCTCGAAGAGGCCTACGAGCGCTACAAGAACGACCCCGAGTTCGTCGAGGAGCTGGATTCTCTGTCGCGGGACTTCGTCGGGCGCCCGACGCCGCTTATGTTCGCTGAACGGCTTACCAAGACGTGGGGCGGGGCGAACGTGTGGTTCAAGAGGGAGGACCTGGCGCACACGGGGGCGCACAAGATCAACAACGCTCTAGGCCAGATCTTGCTCGCCGACCGGATGGGCAAGGAGAGGATCATCGCCGAGACCGGCGCAGGCCAGCACGGCGTCGCGACGGCTACGGTAGCGGCGCTCTACGGAAAAGAATGCGTCGTCTACATGGGCGAGGAGGACACCCGCCGCCAGAGGCCGAACGTGGTGCGGATGAAGCTGCTCGGGGCCGAGGTCGTGCCCGTGACGAGCGGCTCGCAGACCCTCAAGGCCGCGCTCAACGAGGCGATCAGAGATTGGGTCACCAACGTCGAGGACACCCACTACATCATCGGAACCGTCGCTGGACCCGCGCCCTACCCGCGTATCGTGCGGGACCTCCAGGCCATCATCGGCAGGGAGCTGGAGGCGCAGGCGCGCGAGCGTTTCGGGGGGGACCCAGACGCCGTAGTCGCCTGCGTGGGGGGCGGCTCGAACGCCATCGGGGCCTTCTACCCGTTCGTCGGGCGCGAGGGGGTGCGCCTGGTTGGCGTGGAGGCTGGCGGCAGGGGGCTCGAGACGGGGGAGCACGGGGCCTCGCTCACCGGCGGCCGCCCCGGCGTGCTACACGGCAACCTGAGCTACGTCCTACAGACCGAAGAGGGCCAGATCCGGGAGGCGCACTCGATCTCCGCGGGCCTGGATTACCCTTCCGTAGGTCCCGAGCACGCCTACCTCAAGGACTCGGGACTGGCCGAGTACGTGAGCGCCACCGACGAGGAGGCCCTCGAAGCCTTCATCCTCTGCTCACGCCTCGAAGGCATCATTCCCGCGCTCGAACCCTCGCATGCGATCTTCTACGCCGAGAAGGTGGCTAGAGAGCTCGGACCCGGCAAGAACCTGGTCATCAACCTCTCGGGCCGCGGCGACAAGGACGTCGAGGTGGTGGCGGAGGCCCTGGGTGTCACGGCGGAAGAGGTCTCCGGTGACGGGTAGCGAGCGGCTCATGACGGCGTTTCGAGACGACCGGGTTGCGCTCATCCCGTACCTGACGGGCGGGTATCCCACCCTGGAAGGGGCGCGGGAGGTGGGGGAGGCCTACGTCGCGGCGGGCGCGGACGTGGTCGAGATCGGGGTCCCCTTCTCCGACCCCCTGGCGGACGGACCGACGGTCCAGGAGACCACGACCCTGGCCATCGAGAACGGCGCGGACCTTAAATACTGCCTTGACCTCGCTTCTACCTTCTCGGACCGCGTCCCGGTAGTCTTTCTCCTCTATTTCAACGTGATCTTCGCCCGCGGTATCGAGGAGTTCCTGCGCGAGGCCGCGGCGGCGGGGGTCTCGGGGCTCGTCGTTCCCGACCTGCCCGTGGACGAGGCAGGCGAGTTCGCGTGGCTCTCTTCGAAAGCCGGCGTAGCCTTCTGCCCGCTCGTGGCGCCCACCTCGACGGACGAGCGGCTCGCGCGGGTGGGTGAGCTTGCCTCCGGGTTCGTCTACTGCGTCTCGGTCGCCGGGGTGACGGGTGTGCGCGACGCCCTGCCCTCCGGCGCCGTCGAGCTTTTGCGGCGGGCGCGTGCGAAGACCGATGCGCCTGTCGCTCTGGGGTTCGGTATCGGCTCGCCCGAGGCGGCTGTCGAAGCCGCCGGGGTGGCGGACGGCGTCATCATCGGGAGCAAGCTGATGCGGCTGGTCGGGGAGGGTGGACCGGAGAGGGCCGGGGGGTGGCTGCGCGAGGTGCGCGAGGCGCTCTCCGGCGTCGTGAGGTCGGGGGGGCGCCATCAGGAACTGGCTTAGCAAGCGGCGGGAGTATACACGGAGCGCTCCCGAGACAGAGAGCGGAATCGGCCCGCTCGACGATACAGGCTTTACCAAGTGCGAGCGGTGCGGGCAGCCGATCTACGAGAAGGATCTCCTCGCCCGGTTCAACGTTTGTCCCCACTGCGAGTTCCATTACCCCCTGCCGGCACCGGAGCGGATCCGGCTTCTCACCGATGCCGGGAGCTTCGAGGAGCGCAACCGGGGCATGGCGGCGGGGGATCCTCTGGGGTTCGAGGGCTACGAGGAGAGGCTCGCGCACGCGAGAAAGAACACGGGTCTCGCCGATGCCGTGTTGAGCGGGGTAGGGAAGATCGGGGGCCGGACGGCGGCGCTCGCGGTAATGGACTTCCGGTTTATAGGGGGGTCTATGGGGAGCGTCGTCGGCGAGCGGGTCGCCCGGACCTTCGAGCACGCCTCCGTCGAAGGGTTGCCGCTAGTGGTCGTCTCGGCGTCGGGGGGAGCCCGGATGTTCGAAGGCGTCTATTCCCTCATGCAGCTCGCGAAGACGAGCGTCGCGCTCTCGAGGTACATGGACGGCTCGTTGCCTTACGTCTCGGTCCTGACAGACCCTACGTTTGGGGGAGTGACAGCTTCGTTCGCCACGGCCGCGGACGTTATCATCGCCGAGCCGGGGGCGAGGATCGGGTTCGCGGGTGCGCGGGTCATCGAGCAGACGACGCGCGAGAGGCTGCCCGAGGGCTTCCAGACGGCCGAGTTCCAGCGGGATCACGGGATGGTCGATCGAATCGTGCACAGGCTCGCGCTCAAAGGTGACCTCGAGAGATTGCTGGGGTTCCTCTCGTGATCCTGGAGTTCGAGCGCCCGATCAGAGACCTCGAGGAGCGCATCGCCGAGCTGCACCGGCTCGCGGGCCCGAGCTCGGGCCTGCAGGCGGAGATCTCACGCCTCGAAAGCACGCTCGACTCCGCCAAGCGGCGGATCTACGCGAACCTCTCCCCCTACCAGCGCGTGCAGGTCGCGCGCCACCCCGACCGTCCCAACTTCCGCGCCTACCGCGACGAGCTCTCGGACGACTTCTACGAGCTCTCTGGCGACCGGTTCTTCGGCGACGATCCGGCGGTACGCGGAGGCTTCGCCAGGCTCAAGCGCGGCGGCCACAACGTGGTCCTCCTCGGCCACGACAAGGGCGCGGACACGAGGAGCAGGGTGAAGGGCAACTTCGGCATGGCGCACCCGGAGGGCTACCGCAAGGTGAGGAGGCTCTACGAGCTGGCCGGGCGCTTCGGCCTCCCGATCGTGGTGCTGGTGGACACGCCGGGCGCGTTCGCCGGGCGCACGGGCGAGGAGAGGGGCCAGGCCTGGGCTATCTCCGCCGACCTCATGGCGCTCGCCAGAGCGCCTGTCCCGGTCATCTCCATGATCATTGGCGAGGGAGGCTCTGGCGGCGCTCTGGCGATGTGCGTCGCGGACTACGTCGGGATGCTCGAGAACTCATACCTCTCGGTCATAGCGCCCGAGGCGTGCGCCTCGATCATCTTCCGCGATTCGAGCCGGGCCGCCGAGGCCGCCGAGGCGCTGAAGCTGATGGCAAGGGACCTGAAGCTGCACGGCATCGTTGACGAAGTCCTCCCCGAGCCTCTCGGCGGAGCCCACAAGGAGCCCAAGACCGCGATCCGGGACGTGGGCGACGCGCTGGACCGCGTGATCTCCGGCCTCTCCGCCGCGGAGCCCGATGACCTTATCGAGGCCCGCCACGAGCGCTACCGCCGCATCGGGGCGCACGTCGGGAACGAAGCTACCTAGCTCTTCGCCAGACCCGCGGTGGATCTCAGCTTCTCAAGCATGCCCTGCGCCAGAACAACCAGATCTCATGTGTCTCTTTACGGTTTGTGGGGCCATGTGCCCGTTGGGTAACGGACGCAGCTTACCCCTGATGCCAGATGTGGCGCGTCCCATATATGTATGGGCTAGATTGGCCTTTATCAGGCGATAGAGCTCATGACCTCACTTCCAGAGCGCCAGGGTTGCCGACGCCACGGCAATGACCAGCGCCGCCAGCGCGAAGATCAGGGCGACGTTCGGGCCGAGGAACACCAGCGCTGCATATGCCGTTCCCAGGAGAGCCAGGACCAGGGCGTAGGCGACCATCCGCGCCGGAGATCGCACGCTGTGGTCACCTCGCGAGGAACCGGACGTGATTTCTAGCCGAAGAAGGTCTGTGCTGCCCTGTACAGGTCGGCGGGGACGGTCTTGGTCTCTGCGGTTGCCTCGTCGAGGGAGACGGTAACGATGTCGTTGCCCCTGAGCGCGACCATCTGGCCCCACTCGCCGTTCTTGACGGCCTCGGCCGCGCGCAATCCGTAGCGGGTCGAGAGGATGCGGTCGAAGGCGGTCGGGGTGCCGCCGCGCTGCAGGTGGCCGAGGACGACGTGGCGGGTGTCTATACCTGTGCGCTCCTTGAGCTCTCCGGCAAGGCCTTCCCCCACGCCGCCGAGACGGACGTGGCCGAACTCGTCCTTCTCTGCCGTCTGGGTCACGAAGTCCTCGCTGAAGGTCACTCCCTCGCTCACGGCGACGATGCCCCACTTCTCGCCTCGCTCGGCGCGCTGCTTGAAGAGGGTGGCGATCGCTTCGAGGTCCGGTTCCACTTCAGGAATGAGAGTAACGTTCGCGGCGGAGGCGAGGCCTGCGCCCCAGGTGATCCAACCGGCGTGCCGCCCCATTACCTCGACGACGATGATCCTCTCGTGGCTCCTGGCGGTGGTCCTCACTCTATCTATGGCCTCGGTGGCTATTGAGACGGCGGTGTCGTAGCCGAAGGTCGTGTCGGTCGCAGAGAGGTCGTTGTCTATGGTCTTGGGACACCCAACCACCTGCACCCCGAAGTCGTCGTAGAGCCGCTTGGCCACCCCTAGAGTGTCGTCGCCACCGATTGCGACCAGGGCGTCTATGCCGAACTCTTCGAGGTTGTCCACGACCTTCTGGGCGTCGCCCTCGTTCTTGTAGGGGTTGGTGCGGGAGGAGAGGAGCATCGTGCCGCCTTCCTGCAGGATGTAGCGGACGTCCTCCACGGAGAGGGGCTGCACGGAATCGTCCTCGGGCTCCTGGAGCCCCTTCCAGCCGCGCCTGATGCCGGCTACCTCGTAGCTGTAGTCCTCTATGCACTTGGTGGTGACGGCCCGGATCACACCGTTCAACCCCGGCGCGTCGCCACCCCCCGTCAACATCCCCACTTTGCGTACCTCGGCCATGTTCTCTCCTCTCCTGTCCTCCAAAAATCCAGTCTAGCAAACCCTCTTTGGGGTTCTACCCGATCCGAGCACAGCCCAAGACCCTTCCGGCTGGGCCGGGGAAAATTCAAGACGGTGCAGAGACGCGTCTTCAGGAAGCCGCGGGTCGCCGACCGCGGCCCGGACCGATTGACACGGGGAACCCGGTACCGGTGCCGGCGGCAGGTAGCTGATAGATTTAACGTAGTATGGTGCGTTTCCTTTTGCTCTGTATGGGATAAATCTGGACTAATGCCCGAACCACAAAGGTAGGGTTCCGGGCGTTGCTAACCGACGCGGAGGTCGAGATGAAAGTGTTTAGGATCTAACCGTGGTCCGCATCCTATTCGTTTGTATGGGCAATATATGTCGTTCTCCCCTTGCTCAGGGCGTCTTCGAGAACGTCTTGCGGCGCGAGGGCCTCGAGTACGAGGTCTTCGTTGACTCCGCGGGTACGGGAGCCTGGCACGTCGGAAGCCCGCCCGACGAGCGGGCGCAGAAGAGCGCAGGCCTGCGTGGACTCGACCTCAGCTCCCAGCGGGCACGCCGCATCACGCCTGAAGACTGCGACACCTTCGACTATATCCTTACCATGGACGAGGACAACTACTTCGCGGCTGCCTCCCTCTGTCGTGGAAGCGCGGTGGTGAGGCCGTTCCTGGACTTCGCCGCGGACTCCCCGGAGAGGGAAGTGCCCGATCCCTACTATGGCGGACCGGACAGCTTCGAGCGCGTGCTCGACCTGGTGGAGGAGGCCTCCGAGGGTCTGCTCGAGGACATCCGCGAGCGGCACCTCTCCTGGCGCTGAGATTGGATCAACTGGCTCGATAGCCCGAAAAGGAGATCGGGGCCCACAGCATAGTCGAAACGCTCGACTCCTCGAGGGCGGCCACGGCGAGGCTTACCTCGCCGCGCCTGCCCTCAGGGAGAGCGCCAGCGTAACTTGACCTCCGTCGTCCTCTGCCGGTCTGATCCATCAGGAGGGTAGCGGAACGTTCTGGAGCCTCACCTGGCCGCGGGCGACCTCTTTGCCGTCCTCGCTGCGAGTGATTACTACCTGCCAGAGCTGCTGGATCTTGCCCTGCATTATGGGC
>JBJMIY010000252.1:0-3127 GCA_045806605.1 Rubrobacteraceae bacterium | reverse complement strand
GAGAGGTCCCTGGCCAGAGCCCGCATGGACGGAAGCCTCGTTCCGGGCTCGAGCTGGCCGCCCAGGATGAAGTCCCTTAGCTGCGACTCGATCTGCCGGTACATCGGCTCCGGGTCGTCAAACGAGAGGTGCAGAGGGACGTGCGGCTCCGAGCCAGGCCTTGCCTTCTCTACGCTCATGCAGAGAAGTCTCGCTTCTCGATGCGGTGAGCGGTCGCCCGCGCCAGGAGCGCGAAGGCCACGGCCCCTATCAGGACCGAGAAGACGGCGGGAAGCGCTCCGTAGCTGCTCTGCGCCAGCTCCGCCGTCCTCCTGACCAGGCTCAGGTCAAGAGTCCACTCGAGGAGGGCCAGGACGACCATAAAAGAGGCGGCGAGGCCGAAGTAGGTCAGGGTGTAGGCCCTGCCGCTCACGGTGAGCTCGCAGAGGAGCCACAGTCCCGATGCGAGGAGGGAGTAGCCGATCCAGACGCAGGCGAACCAGAGGTATGCCGTCTTGAACTCCCCAAGATCCGTGAGGAAGTACGCAGGCAGGAAGAACGCCGGGGCGTTGAGAAGAAGCGCGAAGAGCATACCCAGAGCGCGGCTCCCCACGAGGATCTCCGCCGGGACCGGCAGACTCCTCAAGAAGAGCAGCCTGGAGGAGTAAGTATCTTGCCAGGACAGTGTGTAGTCCCTGGAGAGCGCGTTCACCCCGAGGAAGGCGCAGATGACCACGAAGAGGTAGTCGGAGAAGAAGGCGTTGTAGAGCTCTTCCGTCCTCTGCCCCCACGCTCCGAAGCCCTCGAGCTCGAAGACGCCCGACACGCCCGGCACCACGAAGACGCCCAGGAACACGACGAACAGGCCCGTAAGCGGGTAGGAGAGCCACGTGCGCCCGATCTCCTTCCTCGCGAGCCAGAACCCTCCAGCGAATCCGTCCACGCCGCCCCTTCTCGGTGACCTCGTGCCAGGCGGACTCGAGGCGCCCATCCGATCTCCCTCCCCCCGCAAACCTGTCCCGGCCAACCTCGCGCGCACCACCTCTCATACCTGTCTAATGTATATGTACTGTATATACAAAATAGCAACATAGGATGCGATCTGTCAAGGGACGTACGATCCTCGCTTCGATAACAGGCGCGCCGCCTTGTCGCGGTTGCGCTTCGACCAGTTGCTCCTCAGCCTGCGCGGGGTAAACCGCTGCAGCCAGTATTGGTCGTCGAAGCCGTTCGCCTGGCTATCTCGCGCGGCAGAGGCGTCAGCCGTCGAGGAGGGACAGGTCCAGCTGGTTGAGGCGCTCGGGATCGGCGACCGCGTCGATCTCGACGATCTTGCCGCCCCTGATCTTGAAGTCCAGTACCATAAGGAGCCGTCCACGCGGGGCCACGACGACACCCACGGCGCCGTCCACGAGCGCCGGACGCGCGGCCCTGGCACGTCCTACGAGCGCCCTCCTGGCCACGGCCGGTGCACCGTGGACCTCCCTCGGTACGCCCGCAGGCAAGGCGGCGCGGTCGGATCGGAGCACGACGTCCGGGTCGAGCACCGCGACAAGCGCGTCGAAGTCTCCATCGCGCGCGGCGGCGAGGAAGGCGTCGACGACCTCTCGCTGGCGGGTGTGATCCGGCTCGTAAGAAGTATCTGCTCCCCTCACGCGTCGGCGCGCGCGGCTCGCGAGCTGCCTCGCCGCGTCCGGTGAGCGCCCCACGATGGGGGCGATCTCATCGAAAGGCACGGCGAACATGTCGTGCAGCACAAACGCCAGCCGCTCGGCAGGGGTGAGCGTCTCCAGCACCACCAGCAGCGCGAGGCCGACTGAGTCGGACAGCAGTGCCTCTTGCTCGGGGTCGGCACCGTCAGCGCGGCCCGCGATAGGCTCGGGCACGCGCGCGCCCAGGGACTCCTCGCGCCGGGACTTGCGCGAGCGCAGCATGTCGAGGCACACCCGCGCCAGGACCGTGGTGAGCCATCCGCCGAGGTTCTCGACTTCGCTTGTGTCGGAGCGGCTGAGCCTGAGCCAGGTCTCCTGGACTGCGTCGTCAGCTTCGCTAACCGAGCCGAGCATCCGGTAGGCTACTGCCCTCAAGTAGGTGCGGTGCTCCTCGAACCTCCCCACCAGCCATTCGCGTTCGTCCATCAGTCACATTCCCTCGTCGCGTTTCGTCATTGTAGTAGTGACGGTCGAAACCCGGCCGATGTGACAAAGAGTTCGGCTTCTTGCGCGGTTACGAGGAGCCATGAGGTCAGGAGGAGACATGACATCACCCATCCTGGTTACGGGCGGCACCGGTACCCTCGGACGCCTCGTCGTCAGGCGCCTGCGGGGCGCCGGTTACGAAGTACGGGTGCTCAGCCGGCGCGGCGGCGAGTCCAGAGACGGCATCCAGTTCCTGACCGGTGACCTGGCCACCGGCGAGGGGATCGAGCCCGCGGCAGACGGGGTCGCGGCCATCGTGCATTGCGCCGGCAACGCCAAGGGCGACGCCGACCTGACCCGGAACCTCGTACGGGCAGCCTCATCACAGACGAGGCTGCCGCATCTGGTGTACATCTCGGTCGTCGGCGCCGACCGAGTCCCCATAGGGAGCCGCGTTGACCGCGCTATGTTCGGCTACTTCGAGTCCAAACTGGAGACCGAGCGCGTCGTGGCCGGCTCTGGCCTGCCGTGGACGACGCTACGCGCCACGCAGTTCCACGAGCTGATCCTTATGGTGGCGCGGCAGCTGGCGAAGCTGCCGGTGGCACCGATTCCGGCCGGCTTCCAGGTCCAACCAATCGCCGCCGACGAGGTGGCGGCACGGTTGGTCGACCTCACGCTCGGCGAGCCGGCCGGCCTGGTGCCCGACGTAGGTGGGCCGCAAGTGTACGGCGCGGCCGACCTGTTTCGCGGCTACCTTCGGGCCGCTCAGCGGCGCCGGCTGATCATGCCTGTCTGGCTGCCGGGCAAGGCAGCCCGCGAGTTCCGGGCTGGCGCCAACCTGGCTCCCGAGCAGGCCGTGGGACACCGGACCTGGGAGGAGTTCCTCGCCGACCAGGTGAGCTGGCAGGAACGGTACAGTTGACGATCTACCTTCGCGTAAACTCACTCCGCAGGCGAAGAGCCTCTCAAACGATCCATCTCCGACCGTAGCTGATTGGCGGACTCGG
>JBJMIY010000251.1:0-4130 GCA_045806605.1 Rubrobacteraceae bacterium | reverse complement strand
GGGCGCTCACCCTCCTCAGGGACCTCTACGAGCGGGCCGCGCCCGAGGAGACGCCCGACTGGCACTACGACGAGGTCGCCGCCTGTTTCAGGGAGGGCCGGGCCGCGATGTCCACCGATTGGCCCGGAGGTTTCTACACCTACGAGGACCACGAACAGAGCGCCGTAGTCGGCTCCTACGACGTCGCGCTCTATCCGGAGGGGCGGGCGGGACGTTTCATCTACTCCAGCTCCCACACCTTCGCCATACCGGCCACGGTTCGGGACCGGCCCGCGGCGGTCGAGCTGCTGCACTTCCTGACCTCGCGAGAGTCGCAGGCGTTCGAGGCGCGGCTGGGGACGCTTCCAGCGCGAAGCGACTCTCTAGGAGACGCCCGCGCCGAGGCCGGAGCGGGCTCGCTGGCCGAGCGCAGGTGGGGATTACTCGGAGTGGCGCAAGAAGCGGCCCTGATCCCCCCTAAGCACGAACAGTATCCGGCAGTTGAGGACGCCATCTGGCAGGGCATCCGCGAAGCGCTCCTGGGGAAGGACGTCGAGGAGGCGCTAAGGGACACCGAAGAGGCGGCGAGGCGTGCTGCGGAGGGCGGATGAGGGCTCTGAAACGGGAGGATCGATGGCAGAGAATGGCGTAACCGATCCTTCGTCGAGACGCCCTCTGGGGCGGACGGGTCTCTCGGTGTCTCCGGTCTGCGTCGGTTGCGCCCCTTTGGGGAACATGCCGGAGACGTTCGAGTACTCCGTCTCCAAGCAGCGGGCCTCCGACACGCTACACGCCGTCTTCGAGAGCCCGTTGAACTTCCTCGACACGGCCGCCTCCTACGGTGATGGGGAGAGCGAGCGGCGCATAGGTGAGGTGCTCGCGGAGATCGGAGGGTTGCCCGAGGACTGCGTGCTGGCCACCAAGGCCGACCGCGACCCGAAGACTGGCGACTTCTCCGGTGATCAGATGCGGCGCTCGGTCGAACGGTCCTTGAGGTTGCTCGGGCTGGACCGTCTCCAGCTCGTGTACCTGCACGATCCCGAGCACGAGACCTTTGAGCACATGATGGCCCCTGGCGGCCCTGTGGAGGTACTGATGAGCCTCAGGGGAGAGGGAATTATCCAGCACGTCGGGGTCGCGGGTGGGCCGATAGACCTCATGATCCGGTTCGTCGAGACCGACCTCTTTGAGGCGGTCATAACCCACAACCGCTACACTCTGGTGGACCGGAGTGCAGAGTCGCTCTTGGATGTGGCGGTGAGCCGGGGAATACCCGCGCTCAACGCAGCTCCTTACGGTGGAGGCATGCTGGCCCGGGGACCGGAGGTCTACTCCCGCTATGAGTACCGGGATGCGCCCAAGGAGCTGCTAGAGCGCGCCCATGCTATGCAGCGGGCATGCCGAGACCACAGCATACCGCTCGCAGCGGCGGCGCTGCAATTCTCCCTGCGCGATCCACGGATAACCTCCACAATAGTCGGCATAAGCCGCGCCGAGCGGGTAAGGGAGACGCTCGAGCTGGCACAGCTCTCCATCCCGGAGGCACTCTGGGCGGAGCTAAACTCGCACGCTCCGCCGCGCGAGTGACAATAGTAGTGTTTCTCTCTAGGCTCGGATCATCGCGACCGACCCAATTCATGGTTTTTCCAATACTTACCATCTACCGAGAGGTGCGCCAGGTGGAGGGACACGATCGGGACCCCACCGCCGCGGTTATCGACAGCCAGGTCGTGAAAACCACTCGGGTGGGCGGCCCCGAGCGCGGCTACGATGAAGCGAAGCGCCTCGCGGGACGCAAACGCCACATCTCTGGCTGGTGGACATCACCTGCATACCGACGCAGGAGGGCTTCCTCTACCTGGCTTTCATCCTGGACACCCACTCCCGCAGGATCGTCGGTTGGTCGGTGGACTCCTACATGAGGACGGAGCTCGTGGTCGACGCCTTGGAGATGGCGCTATGGAGGCGCAAACCATCCGCGGGACTCGTACATCATTCCGATCGCGGCGCCAGGTACAAGGCGATCTCGTTCGGCAGGCGCCTCGAAGAGGTCGGCCTCGTTCCTTCGATGGGAAGGACGGGGACCGCCCTGGACAGAGCGCCATGGCAGAGAGTTTCATCGCCACCCTGAAGACCGAGCTCGTACATCGACGGCGTTTCCCCGATCGAGAGGTGACCAGGAGCGCCATCTTCGAGTACCTGGAAGGATTCTACAACCGTAGGAGGCTGCATTCGGCATTGAGCTACCAGAGCCCCATGAGCTACGAGGAGGCTATAATGGAAGGAGCGGCTGTGGCGTAGATGCTACCCGTCCACGAGACCGAGGTAATTCTAGCTCGCGCCTACCACACTTGACCAGACCACGTTTACTCCAGGCGTGTTTATTCGATCTCGGCAGGTGAGGGTTTGGACTGCCCGTAGTCGTGTATCTTCGCCGAGACCTCGGCCATCTGCTCCGGGGTTAGGAGCACAGGTTCCCCGGCCACTCTTGCGCGGTAGTAAATCTCGGCCATCTCCTCCAGAAGCTCGGTTCTGGCGTATGCCTCGCTCACGGACGCCCCGATAGCGATGGTGCCGTGATTTCGGAGCAGGCACGATCGGTGTGAGCGTCCGAGGACCTCGCTGGCGTTGCAGGCGAGCTCCTCTGTCCCGTACGTGGCGTACTCGGCGATGGGCACCCTCCCTTCCTCCGAGAGCACAGCGAGCATGTAGTGGATCGGGAGTATCTCCCAATTCAAACAAGCCAGGGTCGTCGAATAGCGGGCGTGGGTATGAACTATGCCACCAGCTTCGGGCCTTGCCCGATAGATCCCGGTGTGCATAGGGGTCTCGACGGAGGGTTCGAAGGAGCCTTCGAGCATCTTCCCGTCGAGGTCCACGAGCACGATATCTTCAGGCTCCAAGATTGCGTAGTCGAGGCCACTCGGGGTTACGAGGACGTTGCCGTCGGGGGCGCGGGCACTGACGTTCCCGGAGGTGCCGACGACAAGTCCCGAGGTGCTCATACGTCGAGAGACCTGTACTATCTCTCCTCGCAGATCCAGATTATTCAAGCGTGCTCTCCTTCTCGCGCTAACGAGGATAGGCGTCCTTGACCCCGCCGTCCACGCTGAGTACGTTGCCGGTGGTCCTGGACGAACGCGCCTCGGAGGCGAAGAAGAGTACGGCCTCCGCGACGTTCTCCGGCGTCACGTTCACCTTCAGCGTGTTGCGCTGCTGGTAAAATTCCTCCAGTTCCTCCGGCTCTATCCCGTAGGCCTGAGCCCGCTCCGTCCGCCAGGAGGAGTCCCAGATCCTCGAGCCCTGCAAGACCGCGTCGGGGTTGACCGTGTTGACCCTGATGCACTCTGGTCCTCCCTCCTCGGCGAGACACCGGGCCAGGTGCAGCTCGGCGGCCTTTGCCGAGGAGTAGGCCGATGCGTTCTTCCCCGCCGCCATGGAATTCTTCGAGGCGACGAAGACGAGGCTCCCTCCCACGCCTTGCTCCTTCAGGATCCTGAACGCCTCGCGAGCTACCAGGAAGTAGCCTTTGGCGAGTACGGCGTGGTTTTTGTCCCACATCTCGACACTCGTCTCCTCGATCGGGGCACTGGAGGCGAGGCCGGCGTTGGAAACGACGACGTCCACCCCACCATACTCCAAGACCGCCCGGCGGTAGGCGAGAGCTACCTCTCCTTCGTCAGTCACGTCAGACCTTGCCGTGATCGCGGACTGCGGGAGGCCTTCTGCTACCTCACTGGCGCCCTCCTCGTCGAGGTCGCAAACCACGACACACGCTCCCTCGCCCGCCAGCGACTTCGCTACAGCGCTGCCAATGCCGCCTGCTCCTCCGGTGATAAAAGCGACCCTACCCGCAAGCTCCCTGGGTGGAGGAGCCTGGGTGAGTTTGTAGAGCTCGAGCGGCCAGTACTCGACTGCATATGACTCCTCCTCCGTGAGGGAGACATAGCCTCCAAGAGCGTAGGCGCCGCGCATGACGTTGATGGCCCTGTAGGCGAAGTCCCTGGAGAGGTCGGCCTCCTTGACGTTGTGCGCCGCTCCGATGAGCCCGACGCCCGGGATCAGGACGACCCTCACGTTGGGGTCGAACATTGGCGCATCGCCCTGCGGGGTTCTCTCTCTGTTGCGCGCGTAGTACTCCTCATATTCCC
>JBJMIY010000250.1:0-3231 GCA_045806605.1 Rubrobacteraceae bacterium | reverse complement strand
CCCACCAGCACGTCTGTGAGGCCGTAGTCCGATATGAAGCTTATGGGCCTCATGCGAATAAGTATAGAGCACCGTCTCGGACACCGGCACGATAGCCGGAGCGTCTTGCAATTGCCGGCACCGGTACCGCCGGAGGCGCCCGCTGCTCCGATCGCCGTTGCCGGTGCGATGAATCGGCGTCTGTGCCGCGCAGCAAGGGACAGGAGGCTCGTCTAAGCTGGGCGTGAATCTTGTGACGCATCGTCTCGCGAGGCTCGGGTATTTAGAAGGACATGGATATCGCCGCGACAACCCAGTTCGCTACCGCCGTCATGCAGTTCGTCTTCGTGGTAGCAATCGGAGTCAGCTGAAGGGAGTGAGCGAAGGCTGGTAGCCTTTGTCTCGCAGCGCAAAACGCGCGGTGGTATCGAAGGTCCTCGCCATTAGAATCGGTGGGTGAAGGATCAGGGGCCACGGAGGAGCATCGTCGGTCGCGGGGCTGCCGGCAACCCGAAGAACCGCTTCGAGAGGATAGAGGTCGAGCCTGACGAGACCGAAGGAGACGAGCCGCGGCCCGAGACCGTCTACCTGCGGGATCACTCGCGCTCCATCATCGCCCGCAACGACAGCCCCGACATCGGCTTCGACGCGAGCATCAACCCGTACCGTGGATGCAGCCATGGGTGTGTTTATTGTTATGCTCGCCCCACCCACGAGTACCTGGGTCTCTCCGCGGGCCTGGACTTCGAGAGCAGGATCCTGGTGAAGCAAGACGCTCCCGAGCTGCTGCGAAAAGAGTTGTTGTCTTCCCGCTGGAACCCACAGGTGCTCTCGATGAGCGGCGTCACCGACCCCTACCAGCCCGTCGAGAGGAGGCTCCGGATCACACGCCGCTGCCTCGGGGTCCTCGCGGAGTTCCGCAACCCTGTCATCATAGTCACCAAGAACTACCTCGTCACGCGCGACTTGGATCTCCTCTCCGAGCTCGCCAGCCACGATGCCGCCGCGGTCGCCTTCTCGCTCACCACCCTGGACGACGACCTGCGGCGGATCATGGAGCCCAGGACCTCCCGCCCCGCGCGCCGGCTGGCCGCCGTCGAGAAGCTCGCCGCGGGCGGCATCCCCGTTGGCGTGATGACGGCACCCGTGATACCAGGCCTAAACGACCACGAGCTTCCCAACCTCCTCTCCGCCGCAGCGGAGGCCGGAGCGACCTTCGCCGCCTACGTCCCCGTGCGGCTCCCCTACGCTGTTGCACCGCTCTTCGAGGACTGGCTGGCTCGCCACTTCCCCGAACGGAAAGACAAGGTGCTGAACCGCGTCCGCTCGATGCGCGGCGGCGAGCTCAACGACGCCGGCTTTGGATCGCGCATGAGGGGGGAGGGGCTCTTCGCCCAGCACATCGCCCAGCTCTTCTCCATAAGCTGCCGCAGGGCAGGCATGGGAGAGGGGCGCTTCCCGAAGCTCTCGACCGCTGCGTTCCGCGGAGGCGGCGGAGCGCAGCCCGATCTCTTCGGCTGACGGAAAAATAATTCCTGCGGGGTGTGAGGTTGAGCGCTTCGGGGGTATCATGGGTGAGGCATGGATCACCTACGAGAGAGAAGACTTCTGGTTTGGCGGACATGAGCGGCGGAGGTAGCGACGCGCCCCTCGAGATAGGCAGGACTCTGGAGCTGGCACGCAAGAGGCGGGGTCTCTCCTTGAAACAGGTGGAAGAGGCTACCAAGATCCGTGCCGTGTACCTGGCTGACCTGGAGTGGGAGCACTTCGACGTGCTGCCCGCCGTGTACATGCAGGGCTACCTGAAGACCTACGCCAGCTTCCTTCACCTCGACGCCGACGCGTTGGTCGGGGAGCTCAAACGCCGGCGGTCTTTCTCCGAGGAGCCCCCATATCCGTTGTACGTCGGCCCCAGTGAAGATGACTCCCTCGACGAGATCCTGACCGCCCTGGGCGGTGCGGCGAACAGTCGGGACGCGACCGGGGACGAAGAGGAGGCCGGGCCGACCCCGCTTCCCGCGGGCTTCGACGCGCGCCTGTACCTCGGCTCTGCTGTGTTCCTGCTCCTCTGCGCGGCCGTGGTGGCCCTCGCGCTAACCGTCGTGGGGGATGAGCGGCCGTCGGCGGTCTCCCAGGTACGCGAACCCTTGACCTCCCGGGCGCCCGAGACCTCTCCCGCAGGCGCAGAGGAGCACGCCAGCGTCCAGAGCCCGCAGCAGGACGATGAGCAAAAAGGTACGAACGAGGCCGACAAGCAACGGAGTACGGCCGACGAGAAAGGTAAGTCGCACTCCGACCGCTCCGCCTCTGCGGCCGAGGATAAGGCGGCGGATCCAATGCCCCAGAGCTCCGCAAGCGCGCAGGCCTCGGCATCACCCGCAGCGACGGCGTCAGCCGCCTCGAACCGGGAAGACAGGGGGCCCGCGACCACGGAACCATCCCGGAGGAATACCGTCAGCATCGAGGCCCCCACCCGTCAGGATGACACAGCTTCCCCGTCGAGCCCTTCCCCGTCGAGCCCTTCCCCGTCGAGCCCTCCCCCGACCAGAGAGCCTGGAGGCGCGCCCTCTGGGGGCAACAGTAGCCCGCCGCCTCGGAACGATGGCGAGGTCCGCGTAAATGTGAACGTCGGCGGCAACGACCCCGTCCAGCTCAGCGGCGGACCGTTCGACGACTGAAGCGCTTCGCGCGCATTTCAGCACGTTCCCTGTTCCAGGGGACTTGTCAGCACGCTCCAGCCTTTAAGGCCTCCGCTTGTCAGCACGCTCGGGCCTTTAGTAAAGGCCCTCGCTTCTCAGCATTTCAGCTTAACTCTCTGCCGTTAGGCTCTTGCCCGGTCACGCTTGGAGAGACCCATAAGCTTGGAGTGGCGCAGGGAAGCACCATCTCGCCTCCTCCTTGCTTTTAGCTGAGAAGCCGACCGCAGGGAGGCGTGCTGAAATGCTAATTCAGTCCTTCCCAGTCCTGTTGACACCGTACTCGAGCCCGTCCACGAGCGCTTGCCAGGAAGCCTCGATTATGTTCTCGCCTACCCCCACGGCGCCCCAGACGCGCTTGCCGTCGGTCGAGTCTATGAGGACCCGCGTCGTCGCGGCGGTAGCCCTGTGCTCATCGAGGATGCGGACCTTGTAGTTGGAGAGGTGTATCTCCTTCAGCTCCGGATAATGCGGCTCTATGGCCTGTCGCAGGGCTTTGTCGAGGGCGTTGACGGGACCGTTTCCCTCGGCGGTGGAGATCTCGCGCTGCCCCTTG
>JBJMIY010000249.1:0-3333 GCA_045806605.1 Rubrobacteraceae bacterium | reverse complement strand
GGCTCGACCCGTGCGACCCCGCGCGAGTTTGCCAACCTGCTCGACGAGTTGCCGGCCGCCACCCGCAGCCCCGACGTCCGGCGCAAGTCGCGTCTGGCAGACCGTCTCTCGTTGGAGACTTTGCACAGGCTGGAAGAGATGCGCCGGCGCACCGCCGATGGCGACGCTTAGCACGCTCCCGCTCTCGCCTCCGCCCTCAGCGGACGATGTCGGCGCGGGGCTTTCGCTGTTACAATCCCTGCAGCGTGACGGAGAGCTGGTCTTGAGACGCTTTTGCTGAAAGCGAGGGCCTTAAATGCCCGAAGCGTGCTGAGAGGGGAGGCCGCAGGCCGGAACGTGCTGACAAGCGAAAGCCGGAGGCTGGAGCGTGCTGAGAAGCGAAGCCCTAAGGGCGTAGCGTGCTGAAATAGTACAATCCTTGCGTGTGGAAGAGCACTGCAACCGGACGTGACCGGCGCCGTACTGTAACGTGGGTACTCTTCGTCGTGGTGTTGCTGCTGGCGACCGCGCTGGCGGCTTATGTCTACGGGCGGTCGCAGAGCCCGGCGGGGCTGGGAGAGCGGGACCGCGAGAGCCTGGCGCTCTATGCGCAGGCTCTCGACACGGTCCGCGACGACTACGTGGATCAGGAGGCCATCGACCCCAAAAAGCAGACATACGGCGCCATAGAGGGCATGCTGGACACTCTGGGGGATGACGGGCACACGCGCTTTCTCACCCCCGAGGAGCGCGTGGAGAACCGCGAGGGTCTCTCCGGGACGTACGTCGGGATCGGGATCCAACTCGAAGAGAAAGACGGCGCGGTTGTCGTCGCCTCCCCGATTGAGGGCTCGCCGGCGGACAGGGCGGGGATCGAAGCCGGCGACGTCGTTGTCGCCGTTGACGGGAAGAGCGTGCGCGAGGAGGGCGTGACGCAGGTCGTCGAGAAGGTCAAGGGACCCGAGGGCACGCAGGTCAAGTTGACCGTCTCGCGCGGCGGCGAGGAGCGCGTGTTCGACCTCGAGCGCGCCGAGATCGAGTCGCCCGTGGCCTCGTGGACGATGATTCCCTCGAGCGACGTTGCGTTCGTGCGCCTGTCTTCCTTCTCTGACGACAGCGCGGAGAAGCTTGCGCAGGCCTTCGAGGAGGCGCGCTCGGCCGGCGCCAGGGGCTTTATCCTCGACCTCCGGAACAATCCCGGCGGGAGGCTCGACCAGGCTGTGCAAATGGCCGGGGACTTCCTCGAGCCGGGCAGCGTCGTATACATCCGCGAAGACGCCTCGGGCGAGCGCGAAGAGATCGAGGCCGATGGCGGCGCGGAGCGCACTGGCGCCCCGCTGGCGGTCCTGGTGAACGGCGGGACCGCGTCGAGCTCGGAGATCCTGGCCGGCGCTTTGAGGGACAACAACAGGGCGCCCGTGATAGGGGAGACCACTTTCGGCACGGGGACGGTGCTCTCGGAGTTCGTCCTGAGGGATGGCTCGGCGATCCTGCTCGGCGTCGCCGAGTGGCTCACGCCCGACGGCGACTTTATCCGCGAGTCCGGCATCCAGCCGGACATCCGGGTGCCGCTCGCGCCGGGTGACGATCCGCTTACCCCCACCGATGCCCGCGACCTTTCCAGGGATGAGATCCTCGAGCGGGACGCCCAGCTCGCGCGCGCCTTCGAAAACCTCCAGCGTCAGTAGCTAGGTTCACATAAATGGTCGTTCCGACCAGGCATCCTTACGAGTGACATTTGACGCCGAGCGAAAGGAGAGCTCATGGCTCAGCGCGTACACGAGAGCATAGAGGTACAGGCCCCGCTGCGGGACGTCTTTCGGTACTGGTCCAACTTCGAGAACTTCCCGAGCTTCATGCAGAACATCGAAGAGGTCCGAATGAGCGGCCGGGACACCAGCCACTGGAGGGTCAAGGGTCCTCTGGGCAAGAGCGTCGAGTTCGACGCCAGGACTACCGAGATGGACCCGGATCGCGGCATCGGCTGGAACACGACCGAAGGCGAGGTCATGACGAGCGGCGAGGCGCGCTTCGAGGAGGTCTCCCCTGGCCGCACGCGTATAGAGGTGACGATGAACTACGCCGACCCGCCAGGGGGCAAGGTCGGGGAAGTCGCAGCTAACCTCATCTCCAACCCCGAGCGGAACCTCAGGGAGGACGTCGAGAACTTCGCCAGGATCGTCGAGCGTGGCGAGCTCGGCGGCCCCGGCGCCCAGACGCCGAGCCGCTAGCTGCGCGCTCCCGCCAACCGATTATCGGTTAACATATGGCCGTCGGGAGAAACCCGGCGGCCTTCGTCCGCGCCAAAAGGGGTAGAGCCCGTGGGTATAGCCGTCATAGCCCTGATCATCCTGGTCTTCATCGCTATCATCGCCATCCCGATCCTGATCCGCGTCTTCGGCGAGGCCGCGAGGCGCAACCCGAACCGCCCCGAAAGCGAGGGTGACGACGAGGTCGAAGAGCGGGACCGGACCTCAGGTCCCGGCAGAGAATAACGTAGGCTTCAGCCGTCAGGTTAACGGGCCGGCAGCGGTATTCTAGGTTCTCAGCGTTTTACACCAGATGTCTGAAGCCTGAGATCTGAAACTTAATCAAGCAGATCCCGGAGCCCTGCGGCGTGCGGGCTGCTCTTGATCTTGGCGAGCGCGGTGAGTTGTATCTGGCGGATGCGCTCGCGGGTGACGTCGAAGCGCTCGCCGACCTCTTCGAGGGTCTTGGGCTGGCCTCCAGTGAGGCCGAAGCGGTACTCGAGCACCATCCGCTCCCGTTCGGGGAGGCCGTTCAGCGCCTCGCGCATCCGGGCTTTGAGGAGTGAGGACTTCGCCAGGTCGTGGGGGCTCTCGGACTCCTCGTCCGCTATGAAGTCACCGAGCTCGGAGGAGTGGTCCTCGCCTACGGGGGTCTCGAGCGAGATCGAACGCCGGCTGACGCGCCGGATGCGCACTATCTCCTCGGTCTCCACCTCCATGAGGCGGGCGACCTCCTCGTCTGTGGGGTCGCGGTTCAGCTCGGCGGCAAGGGCGCGCTGGATCCTGTAGTACTTGTTTATCTTCTCGACCATGTGGACGGGGACCCGGATCGTGCGCCCCTTGTCCGCGATGGCGCGGGTGACGGCCTGTCTTAGCCACCAGGTAGCGGAGGTGGAGAACTTGAAGCCCTTGCGGTAGTCGAACTTCTCGACAGCCCGCATGAGTCCTATGTTCCCCTCCTGGATGAGGTCGAGGAGCGAGACGCCCCTGCCGGCGTACTTCTTGGCTATGGAGACAACGAGCCTCAGGTTCGCCTTCGTGAGGTGTGCCTTCGCTCGCCTGTCCCCGCGCTCGATGCGTCTCGCCAGGTAGACCTCCTGGGTCT
>JBJMIY010000248.1:0-5337 GCA_045806605.1 Rubrobacteraceae bacterium | reverse complement strand
TGCAAGGCAAGGTCGATACGGGCGACCGGCTTGCGTGGGATCGGCGCATCGTTGCGCCGCGCATCGCCATGCGGCTGGTGGAGCAGACGAGACAGATCGACGCCCTGCGCCTTCCAATGCCCTTCCGCGCCCGCAAGCTCGATCAGGTCCCAGTCGAGCGCGCCCGGCAACGGCGAGAGCTGGGGCCGCACGCGGCGGCGCGGCGCGTCCGGCGGCGCGTCGGGCGCCGCGAGCACGAGCGAGAGGTCGATACCACGCGCCTTCCAGTGGTCAACGGCCGGCGCCGACTCGAGCAGCTCGGTCCGGCCGATCAGATCCTCGTAGCGGCGCACGCCGAGCTTGGCCATCAGCTCGCGCGCCTCCTCGGCGACGAAGAACAGGTAGTTGACGACGTGCTCCGGCGTGCCCTCGAAGCGGCGCCGCAGCTCCGGGTCCTGCGTCGCGATCCCGACCGGGCACGTGTTGAGGTGGCAGGCGCGCATCATGATGCAGCCCGCGGCGATCAGCGGCGCGGTGGAGAAGCCCACCTCGTCGGCGCCGAGCAGCGCCGCGACGACGACGTCGCGACCCGTCTTCATCTGCCCGTCGGCCTGCACCCACACGCGCGAGCGCAGGTCGTTGAGCACGAGCGTCTGCTGGGTCTCGGCAAGTCCGATCTCCCACGGCACGCCCGCGGACTGCAGCGAGGACAGCGGCGACGCGCCGGTGCCGCCGTCGTGGCCGGAGATCAGGATGTGATCGGCGTTGGCCTTGGCCACGCCCGCGGCGACCGTGCCGACCCCGACCTCGGCGACGAGCTTGACGCTGACCCTTGCCCGTGGGTTGGCGTTCTTCAAATCATGGATGAGTTGGGCGAGATCTTCTATCGAGTAGATATCGTGGTGGGGCGGCGGCGAGATGAGGCCCACGCCTGGCGTCGAGTACCGTATCTGCGCTATGTACTCGCTGATCTTGTACCCCGGCAACTGTCCGCCCTCGCCCGGCTTGGACCCCTGAGCCATCTTGATCTGCAATTGGTCCGCGTTGACCAGGTACTCCGTCGTCACCCCGAAGCGCCCGCTCGCGACCTGCTTTATGGCGCTGCGGCGGCTGTCGCCGTTCTCGTCGGGCGTGAACCTCACAGGGTCCTCGCCACCCTCGCCCGTGTTGGACTTGCCGCCTATGCGGTTCATAGCGACGGCCAGAGTCTCGTGCGCCTCCCTCGAGAGCGAGCCGAGCGACATCGCGCCCGTCGTGAAGCGCTTGACGATCTCCCTGGCAGGCTCTACCTCTTCAAGAGGTACAGGGTTCTCTTCGAACTCGAAGAGGCCGCGCAGTGTGGAGAAGCGCGCGCTCTGCTCGTCGAAGTGGCGGGTGAACTCCTTGAAGGTCTCGAAGTTTCCGGTCTTGACGGCGCGCTGGAGGGGTGGGATCGTCGTCTGGTTCCACTGGTGGTACTGGCCCTGCATCCTGAGCTGGTACTCGCCCCCGACCTCTAACTCCTCGGGCCCGTCCTCGACGGCCGAGAATGCGCGCCTGTGCCGCTCGAGGACTTCGCGCTCGATCTCCTCGAGTCCGACGCCCCCGACGCGCGAGGCGGTGCCGGTGAAGTACCTGTCTATGACCTCCCGGTTCAGGCCGACGGCCTCGAAGATCTGGGCTCCGCAGTACGAGAACAGCGTCGAGATGCCCATCTTGGAGATGACCTTGAGGAGGCCCTTGCCTATAGCTTTGACGTAGTTCTTGCGGGCTTCCTCGACGCCCACGCCCTCGAGCAGGTCCGAGGCAGCCATCACCTCCAGCGTCTCGAAAGCGAGGTACGGGTTGACGGCAGTCGCGCCGTAGCCCACGAGCAGCGCGAAGTGGTGCACCTCGCGGGCCTCGGCCGTCTCGACGACCAGCGTCGTGCCGGTCCGTATGCCCGCCCGCACCAGGTAGTGGTGGACGGCGGCCGTGGCAAGCAGGCTCGGTATCGCGGCCTGCTCCTGGCTCACGCCCCTGTCGCTCAGCACCAAAACCGCGGACCCACCCTTCACCGCGCTCTCGGCCTTCTCGCACAGCCTGTGCAGGGCCTCCTCCATGCTCGTCTCTCCCTCCGAGACAGGGAAGAGGGTCGAGAGCGTGCTCGTGGCGGCCCGCTCGGAGCCGAGGCGCCGGATCTTCTCGAGCTCGTCGGCGGTCAGGACGGGCTGGTCTATGAGGACGCGCCGGCAGTGCTCCGGCGTCTCGTCGAAGAGGTTCTGCTCCGGACCCACCGACATCTTTAGCGACATGACCAGTTCCTCGCGCAAGGGGTCGATGGGAGGATTCGTGACCTGCGCGAAGTGCTGCTTGAAGTACGAGAACAGGAGCTCCGGCCTCTCGGAGAGAACTGCCAGCGGCGTGTCAGTGCCCATCGACCCATCCGGCTCCTTGCCTTCTCTAGCCATCGGGGAGAGGAGTAGCCTCAGATCCTCTATCGTGTACCCGAAAGCGAGCTGCCGCTCGAAGAGGTTCGATGACTCGGGACGCCCGTCCGGCGTCGCGTCGGGCAGCTCGTTCAGGTGGATCTCCCCCTCCTTCAGCCACTTTCCGTATGGTTGCCGCCGGAACAACGGCCTCTTGACGTCCTCGTCGTGCAGAAGCTCGTGCCGCTCGGTGTCCACGACCAGCATCCGGCCCGGCCGCAGCCTCCACCGCTCGACGACGTCCTCGGCCGGGACGCGCAATGCTCCGTCCTCCGAGGCCATGATGACGCGCCCGTCCTTCGTCACGGAGTAGCGCGCCGGGCGCAGTCCGTTCCTATCCAGGGTCGCGCCGACGACACGCCCGTCGGTGAAGGCGATGGCCGCGGGGCCGTCCCACGGCTCCATGAGGGCGCTGTGGTACTGGTAGAAAGCCCTGCGCTCCTCCTCCATCAGGTCGTCGTTCTCCCACGCCTCAGGGATCATCATCGCCACGGCGTGCGGGAGGCTGCGGCCAGCGAGGTAGAGGAGCTCCAGGGCGTTATCGAAGGAGGCAGAGTCGCTCTGGCCCGGCTGGATGATCGGGGAGAGCTTCTTCATGTCGTCCCCGAAGAGGGGCGACTCCAGACGGCTCTCGCGGGCGCGCATCCAGTTGATGTTCCCCCTCAGAGTGTTGATCTCACCGTTGTGCGCGACGTAGCGGTAGGGGTGCGCTAGCTCCCAGCTACCCAGAGTATTCGTCGAAAAGCGCTCGTGAACGAGCGCGATCGCGCTCGCGAACGCAGGATCCGCGAGATCCGGATAGAACCGCGGCAACTGCTGCCCCTTGAGCAACCCCTTGTAGACGATGGTTCGCGAAGAGAGGTTCACGACGTAACCGCTGTGCGTGTCCTGCACCGCGTCGTGGAGCCTCCGCCGGATCACGTACAGCTTCCGCTCGAAGCCCTCCGGGTCGCCATTCCTGCGCTCGACGAAGAACTGCCGGATGCGCGGCATGACCTTGCGCGCAAGCCTCCCGGCGTGCTCCGCCTCTATGGGAACGTCCCTGAAGCCCAGGAACTGCTGCCCCTCTTCGGCGACGATCCGCTCCAACCGCCCCTCGCAGTCGCGGCCCTCCTCTGCCCCGTACTCGAAAAGAGTGCCGACCCCGTAGAGCCCCGCGGGCGGAAGCTCTATGCCGAGATCCCCGGCCTCGCGCCTGAAGAGGGCGTCGGGGATCTGGGTCAGGATACCAGCCCCATCCCCCGTCTCCGGGTCGCTGCCGCTCGTGCCCCGGTGCTCGAGGTTGCGCAGCACCTCGAGCCCCTCCTCCACCGTCTCGCGCGTGCGCCGACCGTCTACGCGCGCTACGAACCCGAGCCCGCAGGCATCGTGATCGTACGTGCGGTCGTAAAGGCCGGTTCCAAGGGTCAACAGGCTGCCTCCTGTAGCGCTACGGGGTGCGGAGCGCCCATTTTTACACGAATTACCCGTAAATCACAAGGGGGAGCAAGCTGTAACATACTAGTGTCGTACAAGGCTTCTGGAAAGGCATCAGGTCTCAGGCATCAGGTAGTGCCGGATTAGCTCTCAGCGATTAACGTACCGTCGTGGTCGATCCTTTCGTATCTGTAGCGGAACCACGATCCGCCGGACGGGAAACCTGGTGCCTGACGCCTAAAGATCTTCGAGTGCGGTGCGGATCTCCTCCTCTTGCTCGAGGAGCTCGGAGAGCCGGATCCTCAACTCGGCGGCTTCGGCTTCGACCTCGGCGAGCCGCAGGGAGAGCTCCTTCTCGAGGGCGGCTGCTTCGGGGGTGCGCCTCTTCGGGCGGTAGCGTTCGCGGACGTCTTTCAGGCGGTCGGCGGCGCCCTGCCGGATGCGCTCCCGCTCCGCCCTGAACTCGTCGCTCCGGACGTAGTCCAGCCCGCGGCGAACCCTCTCGTCAGAGAGTAGCTCAGAGATGATCTCCGCCGTACTGCGCTTGAAGTTCCCGCCGGCCATCGAATGCCCTCCTGTTTTACGTCTATTGTAGACCCTGCTCCGGGCTACGCGGGAGCACCCTGGAAGGTTTCCATTGGCTACCTCGCGGCCTGCTTCACGTCTCTGAGGAGGATACGCCCGCCATCGCCAGTGCCCTCTACCTGCGATAGGTCCAGGCCCAGCTCTTCGGCCTTGCGCCGGGCCGCGTCGGTGGCAACCGGCTCGTCGGCACTCCCGGTTCGCGGGCCACCGGAATCTTCGCCGGTTTCTTCCTCCGGCACCTCCCCGATCGTTCCTGCGGCGCCCTCCAGCGCCCTTTCGCCGGTACCGGCTGTCTGCTCGGCAATTCGGGCTATATTCTGGAGAATCTGGGGATTGTTGTCGATGGTATCCAGCGCCTGGCTCAGGATAGCGCGGACGTTGTCCAGCTTGGCTTTCAAGAACGCCTGGGCGTCCACGCCCCTCACTTCGAGCTTCGCCCCATCGATGACTGTCTCCACCCCAACGTTGAGCTTCACCATGTCGGCGAGCTCGGCCTGCATCGAGGTACGGTGCCGCAGGTTATCGACGTCGAGCATGAGCTCTTCTACCTTGAGCGAGGGTACGTCGAGCGTTACATCGGCGTCTTCACTGCCGGGTTGGTCTCCCTGATCTATCGGGCGGCCGTCGTATTCTTGACCCGGGATCGCGCGCTTGCCAGACTTCTCCGACGTAGATTCGTTTGTCTCGTGGGGACCGGAACCTTCGGCTGACAACCCAGCACTCTCCTCCCCTGTGCTTCTGTTCCTAGCATTTCGTGCCCCCCTCGCCTGCTTGATAAACTCGATACCTGCGGTAGCTCCATAGCACGTCCTGGGCCCATCCCCGTGGTGCCCGCGTCGAAAAGAAATCATGTCTAGCTTTCGCACGCACCGGGTATATGGAACAGCAAGATAGGGGGAAGGCGCAAATT
>JBJMIY010000247.1:0-2704 GCA_045806605.1 Rubrobacteraceae bacterium | reverse complement strand
CGGGTGATGAGTGCCACCACGTGGTTGTCGCCGACCTGCAGGGACACCTTGGCCGCTGCCTCGCCCTTGACCACCTCGGTGACGGTGCCGGGGAGCCGGTTACGGGTGCTCAGCTTCATCTACCTCTTCTCCTTTCTCCAGAGCCAGCAGCCCGAGCTGTAGCGCAAGAGCCGCCCTCGAGTCCTTCAAGTCTAAACCGGTGAGTCGCTGGATGCGCGCGAGGCGGTAGAGCATGCTGTTGCGGTGCAGGAACATCCGGTCGGCCGCCTCGCTCGCGTTGCCCCTGGCTGAGAAGAGGGCCCGCAGCGTCCTCAACAGGTCGCGGCGGCGTTCCCGGTCGTGCTCGACCAGCTCCCCGAAGGGCGCGAGGTCCCGGGAACGGGCCAGGTCTTCGAGCAAACGCTCAGCGTCCACAGGCGTTCGTTTTAACAGGCGGGGCCGCTTCGTGCTAAAAAGGCGCGAAGGAGTACCGGCGAAGGAGGCGGTGCGCGGATGGAGACTCCGCGAGCGGAGATATTCCGCAAGCTGCTCGAGAAAGACCCCGACAACCCCATGATTCTTTGCTCTCTGGGCATCGAGCTTTTCAAGGAGGGCCGCTACCCCGAGGCCAGGGAGCACCTGCGACGCGCGATAGAGAACAAACCGGACTACTCGGTCGCCTACCGGATGCTCGGCCGCGCCCACTTCGAGCTGCGCGAGAACGCCGAGGCCCGCCGCGTCTTCGCGAAAGGCCGCGAGGTGGCCCAGGAGAACGGCGACCTCCAGACCGTGAGGGAGATCGACGTCTTCCTGCGCCGGCTCGACAAGCGCGAGGCGGGGGAAGGGTAACTTACGGCATCCGCCGGCGAAACGGAGGCTGCGGTGGGCATACTCGTGGACTACGAGAGCCCGCTCGCCCGCAGGGTGGCCGGGGACATCTGGTCAGGTCTATCGCGGGCAGCCCTCGAGGGCGGGCACGTGAGGATAACCGCATTCTGGGAGAGCCTGAGGGAGACCAAGCGAATCCCCAAGCATCCCCGGATCCACGTCTTCGCCGTGGGTCAGGACCGCCCTGACGCCGTCGACGCCATCGAGGCCGTCGGAGACCCCAGGGCCCCCCGCCTCTACGGCGTCGTGGTCGCCGTCCCCGACAGGCCGAGCCCTCTGGCAGGTTCTCTCCTCTACCAGGGCGTGCAGCGCCTGACCGACTCGGGCGTCAGAGCCGGCGCGGTGGAGCCCGCGCTCCTGCACGCCGTCCCCGAGGAGTGCGAGCGCTACGCCAGGCGCCTGCTCGAGCGCCTCCAGGGAGCGCACCGGACCCTCTGATGGGCCAGATCCTCGCGGCCTCCGTCGTCACGGCCCTCTTCGCCGTCCTGGCTTACGCCCTCGGGATGGTGAGCCGGAGCGGGGCTTCGGGCGGCTTCGCGGTGGGAGTCCTGATCTACGCCTCCCTCGGTCCTCAGGGCTTCGCTATCCTCGCCCTCTTCGTGGTCGGCGGTTCCCTCCTCACCCGGCTCGGCTACGGACGCAAGCGGCGCTCCGGCACGGCCGAGGCAGCCGGCGGGCGCCGCGGAGCGAGAAATGCCCTCGCGAACTGCGCCGTCGCTGTCTTCTGCGCTCTGCTCTACGCGCTCACCACTTCAGACGTCCTCGCGGCGGCGTTCGTCGCCTCTCTGGGCGCGGCCTTCGCCGACACCGCGGAGTCCGAGGTAGGGCAGCTCTACGGCCGCGCCCCGCGTCTGATCACCACCCTCAGGAGGGTCTCACCAGGTAGCGACGGCGCCGTCTCGCTGCCGGGCACGCTCGCCGGCATCGCCGCCGCCGCTCTCACCGCCACGCTCGGCCTCGCGCTGGGCCTGGTGGATAGCCCGGCTTCGATGCTCCTCGTAGCGCTCGCGGCTTTCCTCGGTACCGTGGTAGATAGCATCGTCGGCGCCCTGGCGCCGCGCGTCGGCAACGAGCTCACCAACGTACTGTGCACTCTGATCGCGGCGGTGCTGGCTCTCGCCTTCGCGTGACTAGCCGGGCACCAGCCCGTGGCGTTCCACGAGGAGGGGTATGGAAGCGAAGTCCATGTCCAGCCTGTATTTGGCCATGATGACGCCGAGCGCCTCCTCGTCGGGGGGCCGGGGCGGATCGTTGATCTTCATAGGCAGTACCGCCGATGATATATTAAGTGTATGCGCGCCAGGGATCACAAGGTTCAGAAGTCGGACTGCCGACTATAAAGCCCTGCGCGGATTTCCCCTGATCTAGAACCACCCCAAGCGCTTAACCGAAGGAGTCTCTCGTGAGCGAGACGAAACAGAGAAAGACATACGATCCCACGGACCTCGAACGCCGCTGGCAGGAGCGGTGGGCCGAGAGCGGCCTGTACAAGACCGACGAGGACGAGAGCAAGCCCAAGCACTACGCGCTCACGATGCTCCCTTACCCGAGTGGTGATCTGCACGTCGGGCACTGGTACCCGATGACGCCCTCGGACACCAGAGCGCGCTTTATGCGGATGAACGGCTTCAGGGTGTTCTTCCCGATAGGCTTCGACGCCTTCGGGCTGCCCGCCGAGAACGCCGCGATCCAGAGGGGCATACAACCCCGCGAATGGACCTACGCGAACATCGAGCGGATGCGCGGCCAGCTCAGGCAGATGGGCGCGATGTTCGACTTCGACTCCCAGGTCGTGACCTGCGACCCTGAGTACTACCGCTGGAACCAGTGGTTCTTC
>JBJMIY010000246.1:0-4845 GCA_045806605.1 Rubrobacteraceae bacterium | reverse complement strand
CCTGACGGCATCCTCAGAGATCCAACCCACCGGCCCGACCGGGTCGGAGCGGAAGGTCGCCGGGTTCGAGGTGTGCGTCTTCCTCACGAACCCGGCCGCGTGGATCTCGTCGTTGAGCACGACCACCACGCCCAGACCCCGGGCCGCCTCGCTAGCCGCAACCTGGATGGAGGCCAGCAGGTTGGCCGGACCATCGGCGCCCGGGAGCGTAGGGTTGCGCATAGCCCCCGTGACCACCACAGGGGCGTCCCGATCCACCAGCAAGTCCAGTACGAAAGCGGTCTCCTCTATCGTGTCGGTGCCCTGCGTGACGACCGCCCCGCTCGCCCCCTCGTCTATGCGATCCTCGATCTCCGCCGCGAGCTCGACGAGGTCGTCAACCGTAAGCTCCCCACTCGCAGCCTGGCGGAACGAGACCGCCGACACCTCGGCAACCTCGGCTATCTGGGGCACGTCCGAGACCAGCGCCTCCCCGGTCAGCGTCGGCTCTACGCCTTTCCCCCCTGAATCTGTCGAAGAGATGGTCCCTCCCAGAGAGAAGACCGCCACCCGCGGAAGCGCCAAGGCTCCTCCTTTTCCCACTTCCCCATTAGTCAGACAAAATATTAACCGGGCCGCTAGCGCCGATCAAACCTTTCAGGTGCGCCCGAGAGCTGGCCCCTCGGGTTGAGCCTGAACGCCGGGCTCTTGTAAAATGTTATGGTCAGACAAAAGGGGAATAAGGAAGGTGGGGGTGTATGGCCGAGAAGGAAATCTTTTGCTCCATTGGCATCGACATTGATGCCGTTGCGGGGTGGCTCGGGTCCTATGGTGGGGAAGACTCGCCTGACGACATCTCGCGGGGCATGTTTTCGGGTGAGGTGGGCACTCCACGGTTGCTCCAGCTCTTCGACAAGTACGACTTGAGGACGACCTGGTTCATCCCGGGGCACTCGATCGAGACGTTCCCGGAGCAGACCAGGATGGTTGTGGATGCGGGGCACGAGGTCGGCAGCCACGGCTACTCGCACGAGAACCCGGTAGCGATGACGCCCCAGCAGGAGAGGGATGTTGTCGAGAAGTGCATAGGCCTGATCGAGGAGGTCGCGGGCAGGAAGCCGGTCGGCAACGTGGCGCCCTGGTGGGAGGTCTCGAACGCCACGAACGAGTTGCTCCTCGAGTTCGACTACAAGTACGACCACAGCCTCCAGCACAGGGATTTCACTCCTTACTACGCCAGGGTGGGCGACTCGTGGACCAAGATCGACTACTCCAAGCCGGCAAGCGAGTGGATGAAGCCCCTGGAGCGGGGTGAGGAGATAGACCTCGTCAAGATCGGCGGCAACTGGTACCTCGACGACCTGCCTCCTATGATGTTCATCAAGGCCTCGCCCAACAGCCACGGCTTCGTCAACCCGCGCGACATCGAGGACCTGTGGCGGGATCAGTTCGACTGGGTATACAGAGAAATGGACTACGCTACATACTGTCTAACGATCCACCCCGACGTCTCGGGCAGGCCGCAGGTCTTGCTGATGCTGGAGAGGATCATAGACTACATAAACGGCCACGACGGCATACGCTGGGCGACGATGGAGGAGATCGCCGACGACTTCGTCGAGCGCTACCCCAGGTCCAAGCCCAACCACGACCCTGGCCTCAACATGTACGGCGTCGAGACCCCGGCCGCCGAATAGGGGTATAACCTCTTCCATGTGCGTGCTTTGCGGACAGGACTTCGTGGCGCAGGCCCACTGGACGGACCGGCACGTCGAGGACCGGGCTCGCGCGTCCGGTCCTGGCGCTGACCCGGTCGAGTACCAGCGCGACCGGCGCCGCGACCGAGGACACAGGGTTGTCCTGACCAACGAGGTGCTGCGCCATTACGGCCTCAGGGTAGAGGACTGGAGCGGGAGCAAATACGTGCTCCGCGACCGCAAGGGGAGATCCGAGCTGGTCCAGGATCTCGGTTCCCTGTGGCCCGCGGCGGCTAAGCTTGCCGGCAGGACGCCGGATCCCCTCGACCCCGCTCTGTGCGAGGCGCTTTCGGCGCACGACGGGTAAGACCGTGGAGGATAGGCAGACCAGACGGCCGGTGACGGTCGTGACCGGCTTCCTCGGCAGCGGCAAGACGACCCTTCTCGCGAGGGTGCTGTCGGAGCCGTCGATGGCCAACACGGCCGTCCTGGTCAACGAGTTCGGCGAGGTCGGCCTCGACCACCACCTCCTGCGCAGGGTGGACGAGCGCACGGTCCTGCTCGGGAGCGGTTGTGTCTGTTGCACCACGCGAGAGGACCTGGTCGGAGCGCTCATGGAGCTGCTTGATCTGGACCAGAGAGGCGAGATACCCCGGTTGGACCGCGTCGTCATCGAGACCACCGGTCTGGCTGACCCGGCTCCTATCCTCCACACCATCTATGCCGACCCCGTCCTGCAGCACCACTTCGCCGTGGACCTGGTCCTCACCACAGTGGACGCGGTCAATGGAGAGTTGCACCTCGACCGCAACCCTGAGTCGGTCAAGCAGGTCGCGGCGGCGGATAAAGTCGTCGTAACCAAGACGGACATAGCGGAGCCGGGCGTCGCACGGGACCTGCTGTCCCGGCTCGGGACCATAAACCCGTCGGCCCGGACCTTCGAGGCTGCTTTCGGCGAGGTGGACGTCGACGAGCTCCTTCGCCCCGACGGCGCGGGAGCGCGCACGCCATCCCTCGCTGCGGAGCCCGATGGGCTTCACGACACGGGAGAGACCCACTCCGTCTCGGTCACGTTCGACGGAGCCATCGACTGGACCGCGTTCGGGATCTGGCTCAGCATGCTGCTCAACGCCAGGGGCGAGGACGTGTTGCGAGTCAAGGGGCTCCTCGACGTCGGGGAGGCTGGACCCGTCGTCCTCAACGGCGTGCAACACATCATCCACCCGCCTCAGCACCTCGGTGAGTGGCCCGACGAGGACCACGGATCCCGGATCATCCTCATCACCAGAGGCATCCATCCCGAAGAGTTGCTGGACTCCCTGCTGGCCTTCAGCGGATTGCTCGGAGCGCGGCCCCTGCCCCTCCACGCCGGGCAGAGCGTAGCGTTCCCATAACCCCTTGACGGACCTCGCACGATAGCTCATGGGGCAATTAGCCACGCCGCTCAGGGGGCGGGTGAATTCAGTGAAAGTCACGCAGGGGTCGCCAGTCTCCAGGGATGGCCGCCCCGGGCGGCGCCACCGACACCTGGGGTGGCCGGCCGGCGATCAGCGTCGTAAAGACCACACCGAGGGGAGATCCATCCCTGTCGCGCACGCTGCACGCGAGGAGGAGTCTGCGAGTGCTACCGATGCTCTGAGGTCCGGCTGTGACGCCCGGATAGGCTGGCTCGAAGCGGAGCCGGTAGCCGCGCTCGACAGGGCCCGCGTCCTCCTTCAGCCTGACCGCCAGGTCCAGGAGTTCTCCGGCAGCGAGCCTCTTCCCGAGGCGCCGCCTGGCGTGCGCGGTCAGCGCTGCGGATATGAGGAGGCGTCTCCTCTCGAGGTCGAGGATCGGGTCCATGCGCAAGATTTGCTCGCCACTACGAGACGGGTCGTCTATGCTCCAGCCGATCATTCTAGCGATGACGTCCGTACCGCGTTGTGTACGGGGAGGAGGCGAACATGAGCGTGGCGCGCAACCTTACCAGGAAACTGCTGGGCGGCCATCTTCGCGAAGGCGACCTCGTAGCCGGGGAGGAGGTGAATCTCGCGGTGGACCAGATCCTGATCGAGGACGCCACCGGCTCCATGACCGCCCTCCAGTTCGAGGTGCTCGAACCGGACCGGATCTCTGTCCCGCTCGCGGTCATGTACGTGGATCACAACGTCTTGCAGATCGACGGCAAGAACATGGACGAGCATCGCTTCCTGAGATCTTTTTCGGCACACTACGGCATCCACTACTCCCGCCCCGGCAACGGGATCTCCCACTACGTTCACCTCGAGAGGTTCGCCAGACCCGGCGAGCTCCTGGTCGGGGCCGACTCGCACTCGACCATGGCCGGCGCTCTAGGGATGTTCGCCGTCGGGGCGGGTGGTCTCGATGTGGCCGTCGCCATGGCGGGGCACGGCTTCTCGGTGGAGTGCCCGAAGGTCGTTGGCGTCGAGCTGCGCGGAAAGTTGCCCGCCTGGGTGCAGTCGAAAGACATCATCCTCGAGCTTCTGAGACGCTACGGGGTGCGTGGGGGAGTAGGGAGGGTCTTCGAGTTCACCGGAGAAGGAGTCTCGGCGCTGTCGGTGACGGACCGGGGTACGATCTGCAACATGATCACCGAGCTCGGCGCCACCGCAGCCGTCTTCCCCTCCGACGAGCGAACCAGGGAATGGCTCGAAGCGCAGCGACGCGAGGACGACTACGTCCCGCTCGCCGCTGATTCCGGCGCCTCCTACGACGAGATAGAGGTCATAGAGCTCGCGGAGCTAGAGCCCCTGATCGCGAAGCCCACCTCTCCAGGCAACGTCGTGCCGGTTCGCGAGGTCGCCGGTACGGGGACGGTCCAGGTGTGCGTCGGTTCCTCGGTGAACTCCTCCTACGAAGACCTCGCCACAGCCGCCGCGGTTCTGCGGGAGAACGTAGTGGACCCGCGCATAGAGATGACGGTCACGCCGGGGTCGCGCCAGATCCTCGACACCATCTCGAGGAGCGGCATCTACCAGGACCTCGTCGCGGCCGGAGCCCGCATGCTCGAGCCCGTCTGCGGTCCGTGTATCGGCGTAGGACAGGCTCCTTCCGCCGGCGCGCCGTCGGTCAGGACATTCAACCGCAACTTCCCGGGCCGCAGCGGGACAGATGGAGACGAGATCTACCTCTGCTCACCGGCGACGGCCGCCGCGACCGCGCTTCGGGG
>JBJMIY010000245.1:0-3219 GCA_045806605.1 Rubrobacteraceae bacterium | reverse complement strand
TATCCCGTTCCTCCCGTTCTGCCCGCCCACGGACCACAGTCCGTTCGTCGAGCGGCCGCTCATGGGCTACGCGGGGTCGAGCGTCCTGGCCGATGCGCTCGACGGCGCCCTGGGCCAGCCGGAGGAGGAGCCGGAGGCCGCGGAGGCAACCAGCATCCCGTGGGCAGACGAGGCGCGCGAGGAGCTCGCGGAGATACCCTCCTTCCTGAGGGGCCGGGCCCGACGCCTCGCCGAGGAACGCGCCCGCGAGCTGGGATCGGCCGAGGTGACGCGCGAGATCTTCCTGGGATCCCGTCGCTGACCTACTCCTCCGGCCCTTTCTCCAGCCACTCTCTGCCAGGTACGCTACTCTCTGCGTGGTCCCGAAACGCTTCGGCCCGGTTACGTATGAATAGCAACTTACTGCCTCGTACGACTTTGCAAGCGTAATGTGTCACGGTCGTCGCGGAGGTACGGGCGCCGATCTAGGCTTATGACCTGTGCGGCGGGTCCGAATCGCTATAATCCGCCGCGATGGGTATAAGGGACTTCATCCGGCATCTCGAGGAGCATCAGGAGAAGCTCGAGAGAGGCCCCGAGCTCTCGGAGTCCGAGCGTGAGGAGATCCTGCTAGAGGCCGAGACGATGGTCGGGATGGCTGAGGCGGCCGTCAAGGAGCTCGACTCGGTCCTAAACAACCGCAGGATCAACCTCCCCGAGGAGCACGCCGTCCGCTTCGCCCAGGACGTCTTTCTCTATCTGCGCGACGAGGAAGAGAAGGTCAAGGAGCGGGTGCGGGCCCTCGTCTCCTAATTCAGCCGCTTGATGAGGACCGCGCGGGTCGCGGTGATCTCGTACCCGTCCAGGAAACGTTCCAGTATGCCCGGAAGATCTTTCATCCGGCGCTCTCCGAGCTCCGGGTGCGTGATCCTCACCTCCAGGACGTCTTCGGTGCGCTCGGACTCTATCTCGAGCACGCCTTCCCGCGCGGAGAGAAGAACGTCGGTGAGGACGGCTTCGGCTGCGACTGCAAGGTCGTTGAGCCGCCCTCCACCGAGCCCGGCCACGGCTCCTGTCCAGGCGATGAAGTGGCGGGCCTCCCCGGCGCGCGCGAGATCCGCCGGCACCTGTTTCTTCTTCGCCTCCATACCATAAGGTTACACCGGGGACCGGGTTGCGCGCCCTTCGTATAAACTCTCTTGCGAAAGAGCGCACCTGGCGCTGACAGGAGGTACCCAGGACATTGAGCTCGAGGTTCGGATCTGGCGCCGTTCTGCTCTGCGTGGCCCTGGTCCTCGTGGCGGGATGCTCAGAGGAGGGCGGGATCAGGGAGCCCAACTTTGCCCAGGCCCCCACGCAGCGGGCGCCGGCGGACGAGCCGGTGGCGCAGGTGGCCTCTCAGGTCGGGCCAAGCGTGGTGCAGGTAAACGTGGACGTCACGCAGAATACGCCGTTCGGCCCCCAGAGCGAGGAGGGGATCGGGAGCGGCGTGATCTACCGCGATGACGGCTACATCGTAACCAACAACCACGTCGTCAAGGGCGCGACCGAGCTGAACGTGGCCTTCGCCGACGGCACGACGGAGCCAGCCCAGGTCGTGGGGCGGGATCCGCGCACCGAGATGGCCGTGATCCGGGTAGACCGCAACGACTTGCCCGCCGCGAAGTTCAACGAGGACGAGGACCTCGTAGTCGGTCAGCTCGCGGTCGCGATCGGGAGCCCATCGGGCTTCGAGTCCACCGTGACGTCGGGAGTAATCAGCGGCATAGGGCGCGAGTTTCCCGCGGAGTTCACCGGCGGCGACCCGGCCGCGACCTCCGCTCTGACCGACCTGATCCAGACCGACGCCGCCATCTCACCCGGTAACTCCGGCGGCGCCCTCGCCGACCGCGACGGCGAGGTCATCGGCATCAACGTCGCCTACCTGCCGCCGAGCGACACCGGAGCGGTGAACATAGGCTTCGCCATCCCCTCTGACACCGCGGCCTCCGTCGCAGACCAGCTAATAGAGACCGGCAAGGTCTCCAGCGCCTACCTCGGCATCGGGACGACGGATCTGAGCCCCGAGGACGCCGAGCGCTTCGGCCTCCCCGTCGAGTCTGGCGCCATCGTCGGGCGGGTCGAGCCGGGCAGCGGCGCCGACGCCGCGGGGGTGCGCCGCGGCGACATCATCGTGCGGCTGGGTAACGACCCCATAGACAACGCCGGGGACCTCTTCGGAGCCCTGCGAGACTACCAGCCCGGAGACACAGTCGAGCTCACCGTCTTCCGCGACGGCGATGAACTGACGCTCGACGTGACGCTCGGCGAGCGTCCGTAGCAGGGAGGAGAAGTGCGGAGCACACTGGAGCGCAGGATCAAGGAGACCTTCGCGATTATCACTATCGGCGACGGCGTGATCGAGCTGCTCGCGCCGAAGCAACACTCGCTCCTGTGGGAGGCAGGCCCCGAGAGCACCCGCAAAGTCGCCCGTTTCTTCGCGGATAACCCGGGCTACATGCGCCTCCTCGGCGCATCCCAGATAGCCTTGGGTCTCTGGCTCGCGCTGCGCCAGTATCGCGACGGATGATAGACCCGAACGAGGTTTCGCAGCGGTAAAATAGAGCCGTGACGGACGAACACCAGCACGAGACGGTCCGCGGCGAAAATAGGCGGGCGCTCGCGATCACACTCGCCCTGACGGCGAGCTTCACGGTCGTCGAGGTAGTCGGCAGCCTGCTCACCGGAAGCCTCGCGCTGCTCGCGGACGCGGGGCACTTGCTCTCGGACAACTTCTCGCTCGGGATAGCGCTCTTCGCGGCCTGGCTCGCCGGGCGGCCCGAGACACCCGAGAAGAGCTTCGGCTACAAGCGGGCCGAGATACTGGCGGCGCTCGCGAACGGGGTGACGCTGGTCGTGATATCGATCTGGATCTTCGCGGAGGCCCTCTCGCGCCTGCGGGAGCCGCCGGAAGTCCTGGGCGGTCCCATGCTGGCGATCGCCGTGCTCGGGCTCATCGTAAACCTGGTTGGCGCGGTTATCCTCTCCCGCTCGGGGGGCGAGAGCCTGAACATGCAGGGCGCCCTCAGGCACGTTATCGCCGACGCTCTTGGCTCTCTCGGGGCGATCGCGGCCGCGCTGGTCATCGTCCTCACCGGCTGGCGCTACGCCGATCCCATCGCCAGCGCCGCCATCGCAACCCTGATCCTCGCGAGCTCCTGGTCGCTCCTGCGAGACTCGACGAACATCCTCCTCGAAGCA
>JBJMIY010000244.1:0-10367 GCA_045806605.1 Rubrobacteraceae bacterium | reverse complement strand
GCCGGCCTGAACCCCCACGCCGGCGAGAACGGCCTCTTCGGCACCGAGGACGCGGAGCGCATAGCCCCCGCCATCGAGGAAGCGAGAGCTCGAGGGATAGAGGCCTCCGGCCCCCATCCGCCCGACACGGTTCTGATGCGGGCGCGTAGAGGCGTCTTCGACATCGTGGTGGTGCAGTACCACGACCAGGGACACATCCCCGTCAAGCTGATGGGCTTCGACACCGGCGTGAACGTCACCGTGGGCCTGCCGTTCTTCCGCACCAGCGTGGACCACGGCACGGCCTTCGACATCGCCGGCACGGGCGAAGCCGACCACGCGAGCATGCGCGCCGCCATAGACCTCGCCCGAACGCTTGCGGGGGCCGAGGAGCGCGCCGAGGAAAGGAGCTAGGAAGATGCGGTTTCCGAAGGTCGTCAAGGTCAGGCAGGACTTCCCGAGGCCTCGCGTGGACGAAGTCGGGGAGGCGCTGCGGGAGCAGTGCGCGAAGGAGGAGATAAGGCGCCGGATCGAGCCCGGTGCGGAGATCGCTATCACCGCCGGGAGCCGAGGCGTCGCGGGGATAGACGACGTCCTGCGCTCGCTGGTCCGGATCCTGAAGGAAGCCGGAGCTTCACCGTTTATCGTCCCGTCTATGGGTAGCCACGGCGGGGCGACGGCGGAGGGGCAGGTGGAGATCCTGCGCAGCCTCGGGGTCACTGAGGAGTCGGTCGGGGCGCCCATCCGTTCCTCGATGGACGTGGTCGAGATCGGGGAGACCGGAAGCGGGGTATCCGTGTACATGGACCGCATAGCCTCGGAGGCGGACGGGGTCGTGATCGTAGGCAGGATCAAGCAGCACACCGACTTCCGCTCCGGCGTGGAGAGCGGCCTCCTGAAGATGGCCTCCATCGGCCTCGGCAAGCACGCCCAGGCCCTCGCCCTGCACGCTCACGGCGTCAAGGGCATAAGGGACTACATGGTCGAGGCGGGCAAGGTGGTCTACGGGTCCGGCAAGGTGCTCTTCGGCGTAGGCATCGTCGAGAACGCATACGAGGAGACCGCGATCATAGAGGCTATACCCCCCGAGCGCGTCGCCGAACGCGAGGCGGAGCTGCTAGGAGAGTCCGCGAAGCTCATGCCGAAGCTCCCCGTTTCCGACATCGACGTCCTCTTCGTGGACGAGCTCGGCAAGAACTTCTCGGGCACTGGCATGGACACCAACGTCATCGGCCGCTTCAAGATCCTGGGGGTAGAGGAGCCCGAGAGCCCTGACGTGAAGTACCTCATCGTCGGCGACGTGAGCGAGGCGTCGCACGGCAACGCCCTGGGTATCGGTCTTGCCGATTTCACGACGAGGCGGCTCTTCGAGAAGATAGATTACGAGGCCATGAACCAGAACGTCCTCACGAGCACGTTCGTCGAGCGGGCCAAGATCCCGATGATCATGGAGAACGACAGAGAGGCGCTTCAGGCCGCCGTCCGCTGCAACTGGGGGGTCGAGCCGGAGGACACCCGCTTCGTCCGTATCCCCAACACGCTCCACCTCCGCTACGCCTACCTCTCCGAGAACCTCCTCGACGAGGCCCTCGCGAACGGCAACGTGGAGGTCGTCGAAGACGCAGCCGATCTGGCTTTCGACGAGAGCGATGATCTTGTGCACTTCGACGCCGGGGCCGAAGAACAGACCGTGGCCGTCTCCTCCAACCGGGACGACGGGTACTACGGGGGCGACTAGCGTCCGGAAGACCACAGACCGCTAAATAGTCAGGAACGAGCATGCAACTTTTCGAGAAGCTCATAGAGCACCCCGAAGCCGTGAGGCTGGTGCTCGAGCATACGCACCGTCTGCCCGCAGATGACGTGCCCCTGGTGGAAGCGCGAGGGCTCGCGCTGGCGGAGGACCTCGAGGCCAGGTTCGACTCGCCGCCGTTCGACAACTCGGCTGTGGACGGTTACGCGGTAAGGAGCGCGGACGCCGAGGTGGGTCGCACTTTCAGGGTGGTGGACGAGGCGCCGGCCGGTCGTCCGGCCGCGAAGAGCATCGGGGAGGGCGAGGCCATCAAGATCTTCACCGGCGGGGTCATCCCTGAAGGCGCGGACGCGGTCGTGATGGTCGAGAACACCTCCGGCTGGGGCGAGGAGTTCGAGCTGAAGAAGGCCGCCTCTTCGGGGCAGAACGTGCGCGGAAGCGGCGAGGACGTGCGCGAGGGGGACGTCATCCTGAGCGCGGGGACGGAGGTTGGTCCGCCAGAGATAGCCCTGGCTGCGACGCAGGGCTACGGGAGGCTGCCTGTCTTCAGGCGCCCCGAGGTGGTCGTCCTCTCGACGGGCACCGAGCTGGTCGAGCCGGGGAAGCGGGATCTCTCGCCAGGCGAGATCTACGACTCCAACTCCTTCGCCCTCATCGCCCAGGCCGAGGAGGTCGGAGCCAGAGCTCGCCGTATAACCGCCGCCTCCGACGACGCCGCAGTGTTGCGGAACGCCGTCAATGAGGCCCTCGAGACCGCGGACGTGGTGGTGACGAGCGGCGGGGTCTCGGTGGGGGAGAAGGACCTGGTCAAGGCCACCATGCTCGAGCTCGGCGTGGAGCAGGTCTTCTGGGGCGTCAAGTTCAAACCCGGCAAGCCGCTGTTCTTCGGGGTGCGCGAAGGCGCGAGCGTCTTCGGTCTTCCGGGGAATCCGGTATCCGCGATGGTCTGCTTCGAGCTCTTCGTCAGGCCCGCGCTGGTGAGGATGATGGGGCGCGAGAATAGGGGAAGACCCCGGATACAGGTGTACTTCGAGGAGGACGTCAGGAACAGCTTCGGGCGGATGCACGCGATGCGTGTGAGCCTCGAGCGAACGGAGAAAGGCTGGCTCGCCCGGTCCGTCGGGGCGCAGGGATCGGGGCTCGTGTCCTCCCTCACCAAAGCCGACGCGCTGGCTCTCATAGGGCCGGAGTCCGAGGGGGTGGCGGCGGGGGAGCCCGTGGAGGCCATCGTGCTGCGCGAGGGAGTAATCCTATGATAGAAGGTGACACAGAGGGGATGGTTCGGGGACCGGTGATGGTAGAATACGGTCCCGATGTTTGAATCAGAATTCGAAGACAATACGTTCCGCAGGCGCCTGATGAAGGAGGTCGCGCCGGGCGTGCCGGTGCACCTCTCCTTCTACTCGCCTTCTGTCAAAGTGCAGGTCCAACCCTTCGCCGAGCACCTGCCCGGCGCCAACGGCCGCTACGTGGGCGACGCGGTTACTATCGAGTTCGTCCCCGATATCGCTGCGGCGGTGGAGCGCGTGCGGGAGTTCGTCTGGTACTGGGAGGAGCACAACGAGTTTACGGGGGTGCGCAAGATCAACCACCTCAGGCGCAGCGTCAGCCCCGAGAGCGTGCAGGGCATCCTGGAGAGGGTGCGCGGCGTGGACAAGAGGGCAGCGGCGAAGGCCGCCGAGGCGGTGGAGCTGGAGGAGCTGCGCGACCTCATAGCGGAGAGGGACGCCAAGACGCTGGCGCGGTTGCCGGGTCTTGGCGAGAAGCGAGCCCGCGCTGTGGTCGAGTTCTACAAGAACGAGGAGAGCGACAGGCTCTTCCTCTACGCGGCCAACCGCAACGACCGCTTCCGCGGCAGGCCCGGGGTCACGGAGCTGGACCTGGACGGAGATCTCGAGGAGCAGGTCTTCGGCCACGCGGAGCGGGCGCGCGCTCTTGGCGACCCTGACCCCCTTGGTTCGGCCGAGCCGCCCGGACACACGACGGTACGCAACGCCAACCTCTTGCACCCGCTGCCCATGACGCCCTCCCTCATGAGCCGGGGCGTCTTCTACCCGGAGCAGATCGAGCTCTTCGCCGACACGTGCCGGCGCGTCCTCGTTGAAGGCGAGCGGCTATCGGGGGTCGGCTCTTTACGCATCCAGCGCGGCAAGCTCTTCCACACGACCAGGATGCCTGGCGTCGGCTCGAAGACGCGGGCGCGCATCCTGGCGAGCGGTCTGCTCGACGACGAGTACACCTACGAGAACCTCGCCGCCATCCAGGGCGTGACGGAGGCGCAGGCCCGGACCATCGCCGAGGCGGCGCGCATAGAGGCGGGCGCGCGGACGGAGGTCCGTGTCCTCTAGCCTCTACGGGTTTGTCAGGGGCCGCGAGCCCGTGAGCCCCGAGGAGGTCGCCGCCGAGTTCCTCTCCCTCCCCAACCCGAACGGCGACGCGCGGACCCGGGTCGAGGCGCTGATCGGCGAAGACCCACGCTTCCTCTGGGAAGGGGAAGCCCTGGTGACGGCTGACCCGTCCTCTCTCGCGCTGGACGAGGCCCCCTACGTCGTATTCGACATCGAGACCTCGGGGTCGTCGGCGGCGAAGGGGGGCGCCATCACCGAGCTCGGGGCCCTGAAAGTGGTGCGAGGGGAGGTGGTGGAGGAGTTCGCCACCCTGGTAAATCCCGGCCGCAAGATAGAGCCCTTCGTCGCCCGCCTGACCGGCATCACGGACCGAATGGTGGCCAAGGCGCCGCCCATCTCGGAGGTCATGCCCCGTTTCGAGCGGTTCGTCGAGGGCTCGGTCCTCGTCGGGCACAACGTCCACTTCGACTGCTCCTTCGTCACCGCCGCCCGCGGCCTCCCGCTCCCGAACCCGGTGCTCGACACCCTCAAGCTCGCGCGCTGCCTGGTGCCGGGCCTCAGGCGCTACCGTCTCGGATCGCTCGCCTCCCACTTCGGCGTGCTGGCTATGCCTAACCACCGCGCCCTCTCGGACGCGGCGGCGACAGCCGGAGTATTCTTGAAGCTCCTGAAGCTGCTGCGCTCCGCCGGGGTGCTCAGCGTGGGAGAGGCGGCGACCTTGAGGGGCGGAGGACGCGTCAAGCCGCAGAAGCAGCACCTCGCCGAGGGCATCCCTTCCACGCCCGGCGTCTACTACTTCATCGACAAGCACGGCACCACGCTCTACGTCGGGAAGGCCAAGAACCTGCGGGCGCGGGTCCGCACGTACTTCAACGGCGGTGATGGGCGCCGCAAGATAGGCCGCCTCCTCCAGGAGGTCGCCGAGGTGCGCGTGCGGGAGACCGAGAGCGAGCTGCAGGCCCTCATCCTCGAGGCCAGGGAGATAAAGCGCCTGCTCCCCCGCTACAACTCCGCGGGCCGAGACGAAAGGGCCGGCTGGTTCATAAGGCTCGACCTGAGCGAACCATATCCGGTCCCTGAGCGGGTGCCCGCGAACGGGCGCGAGGAGGGCGCCGTCCACCTCGGGCCGTACCGGAGCGCCGGGATGCTAGACGCCTGCATAGAGGCTATGGGCAGGATCTTCCCCCTCAAGAGATGCTCCGGGCGGAATGGCGTCTGCTTCTACGGCCAGCTTGGCCGCTGCGGGCCGTGCATCGGCATGAACGAGGAAGATTATCGCCGCCTGGTCGTGGATGAGGTGGTCGCACTGCTGCGCGGCGAGGGCGGCGAGGAGCACCTGGCGGCGCTGGTCCGGGAGCGGGAGCGTCTCGCAGCGGCGCTCGAGTTCGAGGCCGCCGCGCGCCTCAGGGACCTCATCGCCGGGATAGAGCGGATACGCCTGACGCGCTCCCTCGCGAGCGCCGAGGGGTTGCAGGCCGTAGTGGCAGCCTCAACCGAGCCCGAGGTTGTCGAGGTCTTCGCCCTCTCGGAGGGCCATCTCGTCGCCCACCGGGGGTTCGGGGTCGGGGACCTCACCGGTCTCTCGAGCTTCGCCGAAGAGGTCCTGGCTGGATGCGAGGGGGTAGGCGGCTGGGGGGAGGCTACCCGTACCGCCGACGAGGCACGGATCGTAGCAGCGTACCTCAGGCGCCGCTCGGCTGCCATGGAGGCCGTGCGGCTCATCGAGGCGCGGGATCTCCTCGAGGCCGTGAGCAGGGTCGTGGGAGACGGTGCAACCTCTTCATCATGCTAAAATAAGCCCAAGCGCGTTGGCGAAATCCGGACATGCAAAGAGGGCATGAGAGTATGGTGCAAGGTTTACAGAGTGTGACCCGCAGGATTCTCGTGGTAGACGACGAACCGTCGCTACAGAAGATGCTGGCCCACGCCCTGGAGCGGGAAGGCTTCCAGGTCCAGACGGTTGGCGACGGCGAGGAGGCCCTCGAGGCGTTCAAGAGCTACGAGCCACACCTCATCATCCTGGACATCATGCTCCCCAAGCTGGACGGGACGGAGGTGTGCAGGCGCATCAGGGCGCAGAGCGACGTGCCCATCATCATGCTCACGGCCAAGGACGACGAGATCGACCGGGTCGTGGGGCTGGAGCTCGGGGCCGACGACTACGTCACCAAGCCGTTCGCCGTGCGGGAACTGGTGGCGAGGGTGCGGGCGATCATGCGCCGGGCCGCGGTACCGGCGGGCCAGCGCCCGGACGAGCTCAACTACGACGGGCTGCGCATCAACCTCCCGAGCCGCCGGGTGTCAGTGGCAAACGAGGAGGTGGACCTCACCTACACCGAGTTCGAGCTCCTCGTGACGCTCGCGTCGAGCCCCGGCAGGGTGTTCTCGCGCAGCTCGCTCTTGAGGAGGGTGTGGGGCGACGAGTTCCGCGACGAGCGCACGGTCGACGTCCACATCCGCCACCTGCGCGAGAAGATCGAGCGCGACCCCCGCAACCCCGAGTTCATCCACACCGCGCGGGGCGTGGGGTATGTTTTCCGCTAGGAAGAAGACCTTCGGGGAGAAGTCCACTCCCTGGCGCAAGATGAGGAGGCGCTTCTCCTCGGCTTTGAAGACAGGGATCAAGCCGCGCATCGGCATGCGCATCTGGCTCACGGCCATGTTCGTCATGGTGACTGCCTTCGCGGCGGTCGTGGCCTACGAGACCGTCCGTCCCATCCTCGAGGATACGCTCGACCGGGCGAGCCAGGCCCGCTTCGAGGAGGTAGCCCAGCAGTTCGAGAACGAGATCGAGAAGAACCAGAACTTTTCCCTGCAGCGTATCCGGACCTTCGCTGATATCCGGGGCCTGCAGTGGGGCATAGTAAGCGCGAAGAGCGGCACCAAGCTAAGGGGCGACCGGGACCTCGATGAGTGGAACCAGGGGGTCGTGCAGAACGCGGTCAAGACCCAGAACCCGAAGATGAAGATCGAGCCGGTCAGGTCGGGTCGTCGCACGGGCCAGATCCGGGCCACCTACGCCGTTCCGATAAACGCGGAGGCGGAACTCGGCGTGGACGGGACGGCGGTGGTCTTCAGCGAGTTCTTTACCGAGAGCGACATCGAGAACGTGCAGAATGCGCTTGAGAGCATACAGCGCATAGCCCTGCTCGCCGGCGCCCTGGCGCTGGCGCTCGCCGGGGTCGCGGGGTACCTGGCGGCTTCCCTGATATCGCGCCGTATCAGCCGGCTGGGGGTGGCCGCCGAGAGGCTGGCGGCAGGCAACTTCGACGAGCGGATAGAGACCCGCGTCGAGGACGAGGTGGGCTCTTTAGGCGCGACGTTCAACACGATGGCCACCTCCCTCAAAGGCGCCTTCGAGCAGATCAGGCACGAGAAGGAGCGCGGGAGCGCGATACTCAACGGTATGACAGACGCTGTCGTCGGCGTGGACAAGGACCTCAACGCCGTCTTCCTGAACCCGCGCGCGCGTGAGCTCCTCGAGTTCTCGGATCTGGACTTCCAGATCCGGCTTCAAGAGGTCCTCGCCAAGACGCGCTATTCAGGCCCAATCACCGAGCCCGAGGCAATGGCGGGGGACAGGATCATCGAGATCCGGGCCGCCCCTCTCGAGGACGGCGCTCTGGCCATCCTGCGCGACGTGACGGAGGAGCGCCGCGTGCAGCGCGCGAAGGCCGAGTTCATCGCCAACGCCTCCCACGAGCTCAAGACGCCCTTGACCGCTCTCTCCGGCTACCTGGAGATGCTCGAGGACGAGGAGGACGAGCGGGTCAGGTCAGAGTTCCTCAAGGACATGCGCTCCCAGACCGACAGGCTCCAGAGCCTGGCCCGCACGCTGCTCGACCTCTCCCGCCTGGACGCGAACGCCACAACCTTCCGCACCGAAGAGGTCGACCTCGAGGACATCCTGCACGAGCTGCGCCGGGACTTCGGCTATACCGGCCGCCCCATGAGCATCCAGGCAGACGACGTCCCGCCCGTCGTGACCGACCCGACCCAGCTACATAGGATGCTCGCTATCCTGCTTGACAACGCCCTCAAGTACTCTGGCGAGGATACCCCTATAGACCTCAACCTCTCCCGCGACGACGGCCACGCCGTCATCAGCGTCACCGACCGCGGCTGCGGCATACCCGAGAGCGAGATACCTCACATCTTCGATCGCTTCTACCGCGCTCAGGGCTCCTCCCGCGCCGACGGCACGGGGCTGGGCCTCGCCCTGGCGCGCGAGATCATGGACCACCTGGGAGGCAATATCCAGGTACAGAGCCACCCAGGGGCGGGTAGCACTTTCTCCGTCGCTCTTCCCCTGACGGCGGATTCCAGGGACGGTAGCCGCTTCTCGAGCCTGTCTTAGGCTGTACTTGAGGTTCAATCTACGTTTCTGAGTATCTGGCGGTAGAATAGGCTGGGGTAGCGTAGGTTCGTAGATTCTCCCCCCTCCCTGCGGACCGTCGCTGCCCCTATTTATTTCTAGGTTCAGGTCTCAGGCTACAGCTCTTTTCCTACTTGGCAGATCGTGGTTCCGCTACTGATACGAAAGAATCGATGACTTTCCCCACCCACGACGGTAGGTTATCTCCCAGAGTAAGCACGCCTTATACCTGTAGCCTATTAGAAAATCGGGGGAAGGCCGAACGCGGATAGCACTGGCCGCACGAGGACCAGTATGTAAGAGAGGGGGGAGGGGAGCATGGGCAGGAACGTGAGGAGCACGAGTACCAGCAGTATCATCGGTCCGTACTGGTTCATGAAGTCCACGAAGCCGCTCAGGGAGCGGGGCAGGAACGGGAAGATCACCTTCGCCCCGTCGAGCGGGGGGATGGGGATTAGGTTGAAGACGAAGAGCAGGGCGTTGCCGAACGCCGCCAGCAGCACGATGACCTGCAGGTACCCGCTCTGGAAGGGTGGCAGCTGGTAGAGGGCGGCGCAGACGGCGACGATCAGGAGGTTCGAGAGAGGTCCGGCGGCGGCTACGGCGACGGGGCCGAGCACGCCTCCCCTGAGCTTGGAGGTCACCACGGGCGTCGGCTTGCCCCATCCGAAGCCGGCCATGAGGAACATCATGCTCCCGAGCAGGTCGAGGTGGGCGGCGGGGTTGAGCGTCACCCTGCCGGCGCGGTAGGCGGTGTCGTCGCCGAGGAGGTAGGCGGAGTAGGCGTGCGCCGCCTCGTGCACCACGACGCCGACGACGAGGCCGAGCAGGAGGGCCACCGCGGCGGCGGGGCTCTGTTGGAAGATCGCAAGGAACACCCGCTTATGATACACGCCCCGCGGGGGACTGGACTCTAGCCCACCCGCGGTACCGAGATGGTGACGTGGTTGCCCGCGTCGGAGATATAGGAGGAGAGCTGGGGGTCCAGTATCTCCGCCGAGTCGGCCACGGTGCCGAGCTCGGTCATCCCTGCCGTCACGCGGGACGTGACGCCTGCGTTGGCCTCGTCGCTCTGCACGAGGGAGACCGTGACGCGGACGTTCGCGTTGGTGTCGGGTTTGATCTCGACGACGTTAGCCCCCTGCACCATGGGGTCGGGGCGTATGGCCGTGATCATGCCGGTCACAGGAGCGTAGACCGTCGTCCCCGCCTGGGCTCCGACGTCGAGGGCGCCGGTCCGGGGGCCTGTACGGCCTGCTGCGTCCATGACGTGGTAGTGGATGTCCTCGGGCGTAGATCCGTCCGCGAAGAGGCCAATGAGCGCGTTCGCGGAGAGGTTCTCGCCGCGGGGCGCCATCTCGACCAGGCTCTCGCCTTCCGGATGGTAGCCCAGGCCGGTGAGGCTCTCGGGCCTGATGGGAGTGGAGATCTCGACGCCAGCGGCCTCGGCCAGCACCGTGTCGGGGGCGGCGTTGCCAGGGTCTATGGGAACTGCGCGCTCCGCCGCCTCCGGGGTCCCTGCGAGCACCGCGAAGACGAGCGCCAGAACGAAGGAGAGCAACAGGCCCACGGCCATGACGCGCCGTCTCCGGTAGACGCCGGCTTTGTTCGCTTTCCGGGCCTCGCGGCGCTCGACGAGGGCGACTGCGCGCCGGCCGTCCCGCTGCGGTGGAACTGTACGCCCGCGGCTCGCCGGGGACGCCAGCGGAACCTCACGCCTCTGCCTAACAACGGGTCGAGACCTCTGCATGTTACCCCCTCGCATACTGGGGGACGATTATACAGAGGGGTTCGTGGGCTGTAAACTTGCCGCTCCGGCGCCAGGGACTGGTATATTTGGGCTGTACAGTCCGCGATCGGAGACCAGGGTGGCAACCAAAAAGCTCGTCGTTTCGACGTATCTCCAGTACAT
>JBJMIY010000243.1:0-2869 GCA_045806605.1 Rubrobacteraceae bacterium | reverse complement strand
GCGGGTGGGGGCTCGCCGGGGCGGTGCTGGCGGCCTACTGGGGCCTCGAGGACAGCGGACAGGTGTGGGAGGAGGCGCTGGTCTTCGCGCGGCTGCTTTCCGAGCTCAGGGGCTAACGCCGGAGATCCGGCGTAAGGCTACTGCTGTTCCTGGCGCGTGGCGCGCAGGGCGCCCGGAGGCAGGGCTTTCCTGGCCTCGGCGAGAGCGTCCGTGGCCTTCTTGCGAGCCCTTCGCAGTTGCATCCCCTTGAGGACGCCGGCGTTAGGGAGGTTCTCGTTGGTGAGGTGGGTGAGCGTGATCATGTCGTTCACGCACGCCTTGTAGCCTATTGTGCACATCTCGACCCTTATCTCCGAGGGGTCTTCGGCTAGAGTGCGCCGGATCTCGACCGCCCGTTCGACGATGGAGCGGGAGAGCTTTACGGGCGAGTCCTCGGCCGGGGGCGGAGGCCCGGAGTCGGCGATCTCCTCGGGAGAGATCGTGCGCATCCTGTAGAAAGACCTCCCGGTCCAGTAGCGCGCGAGGAGCGTAACGGCGAGCGTGAGCGGGACGACAGGGGTGAGAGCCAGGACCAGCCCCTGCGGCACCACGGTCCGGAGCACGGCCAGAGCGATGATCTCGGCCGCTAGTATCAGAATTACGAACACCACGAACAAGCTATGGCACCTCTCCGCCACCCACACCGGGTCTCTAATTTTATGTTTCTCACGACGGTTTGGCAAGAACGTTCTGCCTTTTTGGCGCCGTCGCAAAACCTGTACGGTTCGAAGTTCCCATTAGATCAACCGCCAGCTCCACGGAAGTGGACCGTGTCCGGTCGGAGTGCGAAATCTCACGGAGGTGAGACGCAACGCTTGTATAATCACTCCATGCCTGATTCCGAAGCTCCGGAGTTCAGCCTGCAGCGTCCAGTAACGAGCGCCCTCGCTGTGATCCGGGCCGTTCTCTTCTCCCCGAAACGCTTCTACCTGAGCTTCTTGGCCGAAGGCTCTGTGAGGGAGCCGGCAATCTTCGTGCTGCTGGTCGCGGCGGTAACGGGCGCTCTTACAGCGGCGGTGGCGATAGTCTCGAACCAGATCTTCGGCGAGGTGGACGCGGGTGAGGTCGGCCTGACTGCGCTGGAGGCTGTCCTCTTCACGCTGCTCTCGCCGCTCGCGGTGGGCGTAGTTGCGGCTGTCTATCTGCTCTCCATCAGGACTTTCGTCGGGAAGGTGGGGACCTTCCGGGAGGTCTATCGCATGGCGGCCTACGCCTTCGGGGCTATGATCCTGGCCTGGATCCCTATCGTCGGCGCTTTCGCCGTCACCTACGCCCTTATGGTGTTGATGGGGGTCGCGGTCCGGACCGTCTACCGGACCTCGCTACTCACGGCTGTGGTCACCGCGCTGGTGAGCTTCATGCCGCTCGGGGTAGCCCTGATCTGGCTCCGGGTCACGACGGCCGGGCTGGCCTCCTAGTCAACGCTGCGTACTCCTCCAGGTCCCGCTCCACCCGACGCCGCAACACCGGCTCCACCTCCTTGCGCGGGTCCCGGCCGTAGCGCTTGCGAAGTAGCTCGCGCGAGATGGCCAGGTAAGCCCGGCGTGTCGTCAGCTCCGCCGGCACGGTCATCTCCCTCGGGAAGACGCGGTAAGCGAGGTCCTCCCTCAAGCCCAGGGCCGGCGGCTCCATCCCGCGTTGCTGTCTCCCCGCGAGCCGCCGCTCCCACAGCTCCCGCAGCAGCCGCATCTCCTCAGTGTCGGGCGCGACGTTGAGAGGGCCGGTCTCGAACGAGTCCTCCGGCGTGAACCCGAAGGATTCCTCGAATAGGTGGACAGTCTTCCCGGCGCCGCGCAGCCTCAGGTACTCGTACTCGCTACGCAGCAGGATCAACTGCGCGTCGTAGTAGACGCCGAGTCCGTCCCCCGTCGGGCGATCCGGGTCGAGCCCCATCTCCGCGAGCCTCCGCCGCACGACGCCCGCACGCCTCCGCAACCTCGACCCCTCCCCGAAGTACATCACCCCGCCCGCGAGCAACCCCGCCGCCGCCGGTATTGCGGGCGCGAAGGGCCCGGCCCACGTCGTGCCGAACAGCGGCGCCGAGAGGAGCACGAGCGCCCCGGAGACGCAGACGACAGTGAAACCCAGCTTCGTGGCTCGATGTCCGCCACCCGCGCCCGCGTACAGACGCCCGAACTCGTACCACAGCGCGAGGACCTCATCGTCTGATGTGCGCCCCTGGTGCACGTGCTAGATTCTAGCCCTTATGGCCGCCCGCACCCTCGCCCGCGTCCTGACGGACGTGCTCAACCCCTTCGCCATCTTCACGGCCCTCTTCTTCGCCGTGGCGCTGGCCGAGAGTCAGGTCTCGAGAGCGCTGCTTTACACAGGCGTCGAGCTCCTCGCGGCTGCGGCGGTGGCCTCTTACGTGCTCCTCATGCGGCGAAGGGCGCGCGTGGGGGACTTCTGGATCTCCGCCCGCGCCGAACGCCTCGCGCCCGCCGTGTTCCTTCTTATGGCCTTCGTGGCTTTGCTCGGGGCTCTCTGGCTGCTCGGTGCTCCTGAAGACATCTCGCTGCTGACGCTTTCCATGGGTCTCGCGAGCGCCACCGTAGCTCTCCTTACTCTCGTCTTCAAGGCCAGCGCCCACTGCACCGTCGCGGGTCACGCTGCCACTGCAGGCCTCCTGCTGCTCGGTCCCCTGGGAATCGTATTTCTACTCGTGCTGCCGCTGGTGATCTGGTCGCGCGTCGTGCTCGGCGCGCATACGGTACTGGAGGCGCTTGCAGGCGCGGCCGTCGGAGTAATCTTCGCGGCCCTGTTTCTGGCGTGAGAGTCGGGAAAAGCGAGTTGGCGCTCAGCAGGTGCTGAGCGCTTCGTGCAGACGACC
>JBJMIY010000242.1:0-2930 GCA_045806605.1 Rubrobacteraceae bacterium | reverse complement strand
GTTAAGGTTACTTTGGAGCCCTTCGTCGTGGAGTTGGGGAGGAGGGTGGTTGAGGGCTGGTACGCCTGGATCGAGGAGACGTTGATGATGCTGCCGCCCTCCGGCATGTGCGGGAGAGCCGCCTTCACCAGCCAGAACATGGCATAGATGTTGGTCTTGAACGTGCGGTCGAGCAGCTCGCTCGAGACGTCGGCAATTCCGCTCACCGTCATCTGGTGGGCAGCGTTGTTCACGAGGACGTCTATCTTCCCGAACTCGTCGACGGCCTTTTCTATAACGGCCTGGCACCAGGCTTCTTCGCTGATGTCGCCAGGCACCTTCACGGCCTTCTTGCCTGCCTCTTCGATGACCTGTGCTGTCTCCTCGGCGTCCGGTTCTTCCTCTTCGAGGTAGGAGATCAGGACGTCGGCGCCCTCGCGAGCGAAGGCCAGAGCCACGGCGCGCCCGATGCCGGAATCGCCGCCGGTTATGACCGCAGCCTTGCCCTCGAGCCTACCGTAGCCACGGTAGGTCTCGTAGCCGTAGTCCGGCTCGGGCCGCATCTCCGCCTCGAAGCCGGGGTGCCGGTCCCGCTGGTCCTGCTCCGGGTACTCTGGTTGAGGATACTGTTGCGTAGGGTCCTGTTGCCTGTGCTGGTCTTCGGCCACGTTGCTACCTTTCTATCTCTCGTCCTGCCTGGCGCGAGATCTCTCGACCGAGCTTCGAACGGCTAGCCTGCATCTGACTCTTGCCCATCGAGTTCGCCACTCAAACAATGTTTAGTGGCGGCGACGTGCGGGGGATATCCTCGGAGGACCTTCGCTGCGGCGAGCTTGGCAAAGGAGCGGCTCATGAGCGACGAGCAAGGGCAGGGGATCTTCGAGAGCTACGAACAGGGTGAAGACGTTCCGCTCGCTTCCTACGCTGCGCTGGCGGGGGTCTTCAACCTGATCTTCGCTCTCTTCCTCCTGCTCGCGAGGGTCTCGGGGCGGGAGATCCCCGAGCGGATAAAGCCAGAAGACATCGTTCTCTTCGGCGCCGCAACACACAAGCTGAGCTGGATCGTCACCAGAGACGCCATCACCGCCCCCCTGAGAGCTCCGTTTACGGAGCTGGAGGAGGTGAAGAGCCCCACGAACGTGCAGGAGAAGCCGCGGGATACGGGGCTGCAGCGCTCTCTCGGCGAGCTGCTCACCTGCCGCTTCTGCCTTGGGATGTGGTTCTCCGCCTTCTTCGCCTACGGCCTCGTGCTCTTCCCGGCCACGACTCGCCTCGTAGGCGCCATCTTCTCGATGCTCACCGTCTCCGATCACCTGCACCAGATCTACAAGGCCCTGATGAACCGGGCCTGATGCCCGAGCTTTATTTCAGGGTCAGAAAGCTCGCTTCTTCGGCCGCGACCAGCATGGCCCGAACGTCGTCGTAGTCCTCATCGGTGACCGGCACGAAACGTTCGATGAAGCCGTGGGCCAGCCTGACCCTGGCCACCGGGTCGTGACCCATGGCCAGCAGCGCCGCTCTGATGGCCGCTTTGAGCTCGTCCGGCAGGCTGCTCGCGGCCACGACGGGCTGTATCCCTGCGGGACCTAGAGCGTCGATGACCCGCAGTTGCGCCCCGAGCTCAGGGTGGTCGCGCAGCTCGACGGCCAGCACCTGGGAGTCGATAGCCGCCGCGTCCACCTCTCCGCTACAGACCATGCGGATCGACCTCTGGTGCGAGCCTGCTTCCACCACCCGCCCGAAGAAGCCGCGCGTCTCGCCCATGCTCACCAGCCGGTGCCTGGTCACGTTGTAGCCCGAGTGCGAGTCAGGGTCGTTGAAGGCCCACGTGCGGCCCCGCAGGTCCGGAAAGGATTGGTAGGGGCTGTCTACTTGGACGATGACGTCGGAGAAGTAGATGGGCCTACCCTCGTAGCGTTCACCTTGCAAGAGCGGCGCGGCAAGCAGCTCCACCGGCGGATAGGGTTCGCGGGCAAGGTGCACGTAGGGCAGGCCGCAGATAAAGCCGACGTCGGCCTCTCCGGCGGCGAACTGATCGAAGGAGGAGCCGACGGCCAGCTCCGTGGGCACACCGACCTCCCGCCCGACGTAGTCGGCCACGAACCGGTATACGCCGATCATGTTCGGAGCCAGGAACGTGGCGAAGCGTACGGGACCGTCGGTCACGGCTGGCGCTTCTCTCGCATGGCGAAAGCCACGATAACATCCGAGAGGAAGGTTAGCAGCCCCACTGAGCCTATGGCGATGGAGAGGCCGAGCGTGTCGGCGATGATCCCGGCCGAGAGCGCCCCTACCGCGTACCCCAGATCGCGCCAGAACCGGTAGACGCTCAGGGAGCGCGCCCTCCAGGAGGGATGGGAGCTGTCCGAGACGGCGGCGATGAGCGCAGGATAGACCATCGCGGTCCCAAGGCCCAGAAGGATGCTCCTGGAAAGCCACCACCCGAAGCTCCTGCCAGCCACCGTGAGGAAGATCCCGCCGGCCTGCACCCACATGCCGCCCACTATGAGCCACCTGCGTCCCAGGCGGTCGCTCAAGGGGCCGGTCACGATCTGCAGGATGCCTCAAACCGCAGGGTAGACGGCCTTCAGGATCCCGATGCGCCCCACCCCGAGCCCGAAGGTAGAGAAGTAGAGGGGGAATACGCCCCAGCTCATGCCGTCGTTGAGGTTGTTGACCAGCCCGGCTTGCGAGCTGGCGAAGAGGTTGCGGTCCTTGAGGGAGGTTGTGGTGAAGACCTCCCGGAAGGTCACCCGGTCGGGCTCCGGGGGATGGGAACGCATCTCCAGCCTGACGTGCTCACCGGTGTCCCTGACCTGGAACACCGAGACCAGCAGCCCGAAGACCGCGTAGGCTACCCCCAGGTAGAAGGGCTCCGGCCTCAGACCGTAGACCGAGGCGAGGTAGCCGGCGAAGACGTTTACCAGCACCAGCAAGGAGAACTGCCCCTG
>JBJMIY010000241.1:0-5980 GCA_045806605.1 Rubrobacteraceae bacterium | reverse complement strand
GTCCCCGCCGCGGCTCCACAGGAAGTCGAGCAGGACGAACCCGCCGAAGAAGAAGACCGCTATCAGGGCGAAGAACCCTATGACGCTCAACACGAGTAGGAGTGTGTCCAAAGCTCCCTGGCCTTTCCGTGGGTGAGATCCCGCCGCGAAGAGTCGGGACGGCCGGATTTGAACCGGCGACCACTCGGCCCCCAGCCGAGTGCGCTACCAGACTGCGCCACGTCCCGACGCGCCTTATTTACGGTCTCAATAATATCAGACGGACCCCGTGCTATCATCGTGGCGCGTGACGCGCGCGGCCTCTTACATCAGGACCGACCCTGAGGGCAAGCTCCCCAGAGCCGGGGAGCAGCAAGCCGCAGTCGAGGCATACGCCGCCGAAAGTGGCTACGAGCTGGTCGCCACTTACGAGGATCTCGAAGCCAGGGGCAACCTCCTCTACCATCGCCCCGGCCTCAAGGCCGCGATAAATAACATCAAGGAGCTCGAGGAATGGGAGGTCCTCGTCGTCGCGCACCCCCGCTGCGTATCCGACACCGACTCGGCCATGCACGAGTTCGTCCACAAGTTCTCCCTGTACGGCAACCGCCTCGAGAGCCCCTCCCGTCCCTGGGAGGAGTTCCTCTCCGCTATGAAGGCTTACCGGCGCGAGATGAGCCGGCGTTGAGCGCTGGTCCAAGATCCTTTGCACAAACGGCAAAGGTTTGTTAAGTGGCACCCTAGTCCGGTAGTATAGGCGGGTGAGCCTAATACTTTCCGCCATCGGACTTCTCTTGTTACTTTTTAGCCTGGCGGCTATCGCGTTCGGGGCATTCATGGCTATGGACCCCAAGAACCGCGAAGCGGGCCGGTTCTTCGCCGTCTGGTGGGTGCCCGGCGCGGCGGCGGCGGGCGGCGTGCTGATGCGGGACGTCGTCACCTTCGCTGTCGGATCGCTGTGCTTCCTGGTGGCAGGGGTGGCATTTGCGCTCGGGAGCGGAACGTACGGGAAGCCCACGGTGAAGCGCACGCGCGGGGGTCGCGACACCTCAGGTGAGAGCAGGAAGAACACGGAAGCCTCCTAGCGCCCGCGAGAGGTCTTAGTATACTGGTGGAGGAGAGTGGCGCGGAAGATGCTCGCGCCACCGATCGAGCCGCCGGGGAGGAAAGGAGCTAGTCCGATGGGGCTCATCCGCACCATACTCGCACTGATCATCCTGCTCATACTCGTCCACGTGGGCCTCTACTACATGAACGTCAAACAGGCCGGCAGCCAGATCGTCCGCGCCATCTACGGCCTCGGGACGCTGCTGGAATCGCCGGCGAAGCTGCTCTTGAACCTTATCTCTTCCACTGGCCAGGTGCAGGTCGACGCGAACAGCTTCTACGTCGTCGCGCTCACCGCGGCCGCCGGCTACTTCATACTCTACCTCCTGCTCGGCGTCGGCAGAAATAGCTGAATTTAGCACGCTTCGGCCCTTTTAGGGCCTCGCTTCTCAGCATTTCAGCTTCTCTCTGCCGTTGGGCTCATGCCCGGATTACGTATTAGGAGACGGCTTTGTGGCAGGAGCTCTGTCTAGCGCTGCGGAGCGACGAAGTGCGCCATCCTTGCTGACAAGCCGCGAAGCGGCGTGCTCCTTAGAAGAGGCGAGGCAAAGCCGCCAGTGCCAGGCAGCACGCCAGCGCCAGCGCGATCCCGGCGAGCGTCGAGGCTCCGCCCTCCTGCGCCAGCAGCGCCGCGAAGCCGGCGACGACGCTCGCCCCGTAGTAGAGGTTGCTCGTGCGCCTGTGCATCCCAGGGCTGGGCGTTATCCGCTGGTAGATGTGCTCGCGGTGGGCGGAGAAGATGTTCTTGCCGGCCCCCGTGCGCAGCCGCCTCACCAGGGTGTAAGCGGTGTCGAAAAGGAGCGGCGTGAAGACGAGGACGCCCGCGAGGAAGCCAAGGGGCGTCCACCTGTCTCCCGGCACGGGGACGTACAGGGCGCCGGCGGCGAGGCCGAAGCCGAGGAAGTACGCTCCCGAGTCGCCGAGGAAGATCGATGCCGGGCTTATGTTCCACAAGAGGAAGCCTGCCGTAGCTCCGATCAGGGCCGGCAGGAAAGCCTCGCTCGCGAGGGCTGCGAGGAAGAACGCGTTGATAACCGCGACCCCCCCTATAAAGCCGTCTATGCCGTCCATGAAGTTGAAGGCGTTGGACAGAGCCACGAGCCAGAGCACCCCGATGGCGAAAGCCGCTATCCCCCACGCTCCCGGAGCGTCCGAGAGCACTTCGGGGGGATAGAGGAGCAGGAGTCCCGCGGCGACGAAGGTCTGGGCGGCTGCCTTTGTGCTGAAGTGGAGGTCCGAGATGTCGTCGGCGAGCCCGACCGTCCCGACCAGGGTCGCCGCTACCAGCAGTGGCCACGCCCCCTCGGTGCGCAGGAGCGCGAATCCGGCCCACGTTCCGAGCACTATGGCGATCCCTCCGAGCCTCGGAGTGGGGACCTCGTGCGAGCTGCGCAGGTTGGGGACGTCGAGCAGGTTCCGTCCGACGGCGAAGCTAACGAGCAGCGGGACGAGAGCTCCCGCAACCAGGAACGCCACTCCCCCTGCTACCAGGGTCTCGCTCACCTCCGCACCATCCTGAGCTCCCGCAGGCGCGCCGCCTCCAGCGCTATGCCCTCCCCGAAAGGTCGCGGAGCGTAGCCGAGCTCGCTCCTCGCTTTGCCGTAAGGATACGCCTTGTCCTCCCTCAGCCTCAGCACCTGCTCGGAGCGAACCGGGAGCGGCAGCCGTAGCGCCTCGGCCGCGGCGAGAACGCGGCGCGCGGGCTCGAGCGGCACCCGGACGATGCGCGGCTTCCTCCCCAGAACGCCAGCGGCGGTCCGCACCAGATCCAGGTAGGTAAGGGGCGCGGCCCCCGGCAAGTCGTAGCTCTGCCCCACGGCCGCGGCCCGCACGAGAGCCTCGTAGACGCCTCTGGCGCAGTCCTCGTAGTAGACCGGCTGCCAGAGGTTCTCCCCTGAGCCGAACATGGGGTAGAGGGGCGAGCGGTCAAGGAAGCGCAGGAGGCGGTGCATGTTCTTGTCGAGCTCGGAGCCGTAGATCATGGACGGACGCACGATGGTGTAGTCCAGCTCGCTCGCTCGCACCAGCCCCTCCATCCGGAGCTTCGGGCCGGACCGGGAAGCGTAGACCGAGTGCGCGCTCGTGCTGCTCACCACAACGAGCCGCCCCACCCCCGCCCGGCGCGCCGCCTCCACGACCGTCGGCGCGTACTCGATCCCCGCGACGTGCAATAGCGCGGCCACCCCGGAGAGCGCCCGAGAGAGAGCGCGCGGGTCGGCCGCGTCCCCGCGGGCGAGCTCGGCGCGGCGCACGTCAAAGCGCGAGGCGCGGGGGCTCCCCCCGCGCACCAGGCAGCGCACCTCGTGTCCCTCCGCGAGCAACAGGTCGAGTAGCGCGCCGCCAAGCAGGCCGGTTGCCCCCGTGAGAAGAACCTTCACGGCACGCTCAGAGACGCGAGGACGCCCGTCTCCGGCTGTGTCCTGCCGGTTCGGTTGGGTTCAACCTCCCACTACCTGCACGGAGACAGCCCGGTTCACGTCGTTCTTGGTAACGTACTCGACCTGGGCCTGCTGGCCGGACTGGAGCTCGGAGAGCTCGGCCGGCTGGTCTTTGACCTGGATCTCGGCGTTCTTCCTGACGTTGAAGGTTATCTGGTCTCCACCCTGCGCCTCGAAGCTGGGCTTCAGGACGAGCTTTCTCTTGTCTGGCTGCACGGACTCGATGGTCCCGAGCGATACCTTCGCCTGCGACGGCCCCTCGTCGGCGGCTTTACCGCCCTGTTTAGCACCCTGTTCGCCACCGCCCTGCTCGCCACCGCCCTGTTGGCCACCACCCTGCGATTCGCCGCTCCCCGACTGGTCCCCCCCACATCCCGCGACAAAGCCCAGGAGCAAGATGAGCACTATCGAGAAGAGCGTTACTGCCGGTATTCTTGTGCGCACGGAACCTCCCCCGTCTTAGCAGCGTATCTATCGGGCCAAAACTAGCAGAGGATAAGGCAAGTTGCCACTCGATCGCTGGTCAGGCGACGGGAGAATGCGTATATTCTGGGATGCCGGCGCGGCGTGAGGCAAATGAAAGTGAGGAACGACTATGTTCTCCAGATTGCGGGCTGGGCAGAGGAGACTGTGGATCTGGCGGCGGGCCTCCGCCAGGTACCCGCGGCTGGCCGCCATGAGACGCCGGTTGAGTGCCGCGGCTGTGAGGTCCGCCGGGGTCGTCGGGCGAGGCCGGAGGAGACCCGCCGGCGGGGCGGACCTCGAGGACGGCGGTCTGAACCCGGCCAACATCCTGTGGATCTTCTGCGTCGCCCGCAGCGGGAGCACCTGGCTGGCCGAGATGATGGGCGAGATCGGCGGGCACAAGGTCTGGAAAGAGCCGAGGGTCGGCCACCTCTTCGGGGAGTTCTACTTCAACACCCCCAGAGAAAAGACGCTGTCCGCGAACTTCATCATGGGTGAGCCGACCAGGGACGGTTGGATCCACGCGATTAGGAACTTCGTCCTGACCGGCGCGAGGCACACCTTTCCCTTCCTCGGGCCGGAGAACTACCTCGTGGTCAAGGAGCCGGGCGGCGGCGTGGGGGCACCGTTCCTGATGGAGGCGCTGCCGGAGAGCCGGATGATCCTGCTTGTCCGGGATCCCAGAGACGTAGTGGCGTCCTCACTCGACGCCACGAGGAAGGAGAGCTGGCAGAAGTGGGGCGGCGGCTCGGGGGTCAGGAGCCTCTCCGACGAGCGCCCCGAGGCCGTGGCGCGCAGATCGGCCAAGAAGTACCTTCGCAACATGGAGAATGCCCTGCGCGCCTTCGAAGCCCACAAGGGCCCCAAGGCGGTGGTCCTCTACGAAGACCTGAGAGCCGACACCCTCGGAGCTATGCGGCGCCTGTACTCCGCCCTCGGGATAGAGGTGGACCCCGACGAGCTGGCGAGGGCGGTCGAGAGGCACGCCTGGGAGTCCATCCCCGAGGACATGAAAGGGCAGGGCAAGTTCTACCGGAAGGCGAGCCCGGGCGGCTGGCGCGAGGATCTTACCGCCAAACAGGCGAAGATCGTCGAGGAGATCACCGCCCCCGTGATGGGCGAGTTCTACCCTTTGGAAGCCGGGTAATGAGTAGGCTATCATACGGCGCATGCTTAAGAGACTAACCTCGCGCGTCGGGGCGCCCAGGGTTCCCGAGGCCAAAGACCGGAACATAGTACTGACCGGACCGGGGCGCAGCGGGACGACCCTGACCTGCTTCCTGCTCAACAAGTTGCCCGATACCGTCGCCTTGAGCGAGCCAATAGCCCCCGGCAGGTACGCCAACCGGATGCCGGATTACGAGCGCGTCGCGGACGGCATCGAAGAGTATTACCGCGACATGCGCAAGATGGCGTTACGCGAGGGGCTCGTGATCAGCAAGCACGTGGGCGGCATGGTTCCGGATAACAGCAAGGGGATGAAAGACGGCGTTCGCCAGCGCATCGCGGACAAGGGGCAGATACCGGTAGGCAAAGATCTCCAGCCCGATTTCTACCTGGCAATCAAGCAGCCCGGGATGTTTACTGCCCTGCTCCCCACCCTGGTGAAACGGTTCCCATGCTTCGCGATAGTTCGCAACCCTCTGGCCATCATGCTCTCTACGAGCACCCTGCAGAAGCCCGGCAACAAGCGCCGCAAGGGCCGTTCGGTAAAGAACGGCTCGCAGCAGTCCAACAACAAGCGCCGCAGGAGTCGTTCGGCGAAGATCACCTACGACCCGCAGCTCGGCGAGCGCCTGGGAGAGAGCAGGAAGGCAGGCGCAGACAAGATAGACCAGCGGCTCATGAGGTTGCACTACACTTTCGAGCGCTACCAGGGGTCGCTCCCCAGGAGCCACATAATCCGGTACGAGGACCTCTGCAGCTCGCACGGCAAGGCGCTCGAGGTCATCGTGCCGGCCGCCGGAGGGCTCGACGAGCCGCTCGAGAAC
>JBJMIY010000240.1:0-3052 GCA_045806605.1 Rubrobacteraceae bacterium | reverse complement strand
GGATGGCCGTGGAGGTGGGGATCAAGGCGGCGGCCACGACAAGCTCGGCCAGAGGCAGCAGGACGCTCAGTGGAGCGGCGAGGGCGCCCGGCACCCCGAAGTCGGCTACCGCCCGGCGAGAGCCCTCGCGGTCGGCGAGCTTGGCGACCCCGGCCACGACGAAGACTGCGGCGAGCAACAACCTCGCGAAGAGAATGACTATGGCCATAGTGGCTCTCCTTACGTATTTGTGAGTTCTACCAAGCGGATATCGCGCCTCTTTCAACTATAGCATCTGCATGTGGCGACCATCCACGCCGAGTGCTGAGTACGCCCTCAGATCGAGCCTCGTCCGTCTTATCACGTTCTCGTGCGGGGAGACGCACTTTCTGCGCCGCTAGCAACAATTAGAAACCCCCAAGAGCTTGCAAAGATCACCCTTTTGGGGGATGTGCCCGCTCCTCAGGTGAGTGTACGCTATCAGATGCTGCGCAGCCTGGGGCGGGGCTTAGGCGCATCTTCTCCCCGCCCCCGTTCTGTTCCGGGGGTCCTGCTACGCCATTCAGAACAGCGGCGCGCACTCTCCGACGACCTGGCTGTGCAGGTCGCGCACCGGGGATGGCTCCGGCTCGCCATGGACCTCAACGCCCCGGCGGGAGAGAGCGGCGAGGGCGGCCGGGCGAAGGGCGCGCATCCCGCCGTCGGAGATCTTGAGCCCCAGCCCCCAGCCCTCCGGGCTCCCCGAACCGAAGACCGCCTCCGCCCCGCTCTTGCAGACGAGATCCGTGCCGCACATCACGGCCGTGTCGAAGCGCTCCGTCCCGCCGACCATGTAGGGATGCTCGCGCATCGCCCCGCTGACCTTGTTCGCGGCCTCGGCCAGGTCGCCGGGGAGGGCGCAGGTCGCGAGCCTGGCAAAGCCGGTAGCGAGGTTCGTTAGCGGCATGCCGAAAGTGGGAACGCCGCAACCATCGCCGCCGAGCAGTATCTCGTCCGGCTCGAGGCCGCACACTCGAGCCACTATCTCGAGTATCCACACCTGCAAGGGGTGGCCGGGGCTGCGGTAACCACTCGTCGCCCAACCTTCGTGGACGCACACGGCGAGCATCCCGGCGTGCTTGCCGGAGCAGTTGCCATGGATGGCCTCGGGCTCCTCGCCCCTGCACGCGAGCTCCATCGCAGCGGGGGCATAGAGCGGCGGGTGCACGCCGTTCTGGAGATCATCCTCGGAGAGGCCAGCCTTCTCGAGGATGGAGCGTACGGCTCTCAGGTGCGGCTCCTCGGCGTTGTGCGAGGCGCAGGCGACGGCGAGCTCCTCGTCAGTCAGACCAAGGGCATCCGCGGCGCCGGAGAGAAGGAGAGGCAACGCCTGGAAGGGTTTGGCCGAAGAGCGTGCGTAGACGTATCCCTCCGGGTCGCCCACGGCCTCGACGACGTTTCCTTCCGGGTCGCAGACGGCGAAGCGTCCCCGGTGGACGCTCTCGACGAGCGCTCCGCGCCGGAGGGCGACGAGCGGCGCGTCCTCGGGGATCCCTGCAGATGGGTTCTCGCGCTCCAGCTCTACTCTCCGGCGAGGGCCACGATCCGGAGGTCCACCAGGTCCTGGGCAACGCGCATGCGGGCCATCGCCGCCGGGAAGTCCCCGCTGGCGTAGTACTCGCACGCCTCCCCGACCAGCGGCCTGAGCCTCACCAGCAGGTCCTCGTCCTTCCCCCCCGGTCCCTCGCCCCTCACGCTCGCCTCCGCCATGCCCATCATTACCAGCGCGCGGGGGCTCCCTGTCCACATCGCGATCGTCGCAGTCTCGACGTAGCCGGTGATGCGCAACAGGTGCCCTACCCTGAGGCTGGTCGTCGCCAGTTCCTCCCCCAACTCTCTCAAGAGAACCACCGCCGGATGTTGCCAGAGAGGACCGCAGGGAACTGCTTCTCCGGCACCCCGGCAGCTTCGGCAGCGCGGAGGACGGCATGCAGAGTCGAAGGTATGTCGCCGTAGGGGATGTCCGAGCCGTAGCAGACGCGCCCGGCTTCGACGGAATTGAAGAGCACGTAGAGGTCCTTCGCGCTCACCACCGAGGTCTCGAAAAGGACGTTAGTGTTGTCCTCGAAGGCGCGCGCCGCCTCGAGGACCTCGACCATCGAGGCATGGCCCAGGATCAGGCGCAGCTCGGGGTGCGCCTCGAGCGTCGGGAGCAGGGGTTTCACCACCCTCCGCATCGCGAAACCGGTGTGGATCAGGACCGGCAGGTCCGCCTCTGCGGCCATGCCGAGCAAGCGCACCACCCGCGCGTCGTCGAGCTCGAACCTCTGGGAGACGGGGTGCAGCTTCAGACCCATGAAGCCGCGCTCTACACACCGCTCGAACTCCTTCTCGTAGTCGAGGTGCGGGTTGAGGCGGAAGAACGGTACGAAGAAGCCCGGATGGTCTTCGTGGGCCTTCCAGATGACGTCGTTCGGCCCAGAGTAGTCGTCGCGCGCGTTCGGGTCGTTCAGGGGAAAGACTATGCTCCTCGCGACCCCTGCGGCAAGCATCCTATCGCGCATCCCTTCCGCAGTCATCGTCCGGCCGTCCATATCCACCCCGATGTGGGCGTGGGCGTCGAAAACGCCACCCCCCTGCGGCAGCTTGTCGCGGACCCACTCCCAGACCCCGGCCATCGCCCCGCTAGTCAAGGTCTCGATGCCGTGTTTTCTCTCGGTCTCGCTCAAGGACGCGTCCGCCGATCTGGTGCGTGATCACGACCGTGAAATGTTAGCAGGAGGTAGCGGAGGTTGCCGCGCCGGACCAGCTCAGGCGGAGCCGTTCAACTTCCACGGCTCGAAGGTCAAGGCGAGGTCGTAGAGCGTACCCGGGTATCAGTCAGAAGGCCGCGGGCGGGCGTCTTCCTTGCGCTGGAGGGTAAGCATCGAGACGCGCGGACCGTCCACGCTCTTCACCTGGAGGATGACGCCGTCGACCTCGACGGAGTCGGCAGGCTCGGGAGGGCGGCCCAGGACACCCAGGATGTAGCCACCGATGGTGTCGAAGTCCTCGTGCGGGAGGTCGAGGTCGAAGTACTCGTTCACGTCGGTAA
>JBJMIY010000239.1:0-13362 GCA_045806605.1 Rubrobacteraceae bacterium | reverse complement strand
AGCGGCAGGAAGGTGTCGATGGACTTGCTGCGCGTCCACTGACCCCCCTCGGAGAACTGCAGGTCCCTCGCCGAGACGTCGTTGGCGGTCGTGTAGCCGAAGACGTAGTCGAGGGCCTCCGGCTCGGAGACGTTCTTCGCCCTGCGCCCGATGATGACAGCCAGCTCCGCCTCGTAGTCCACCTGCTCTGTTATGGGGGGTATGCGTATCGGCGCGCCGGGCCCGATGATGGTGTTCGGGTACTTGGTGAACACGACGGGCTTGTCAGGGATCTCCGCGCCCGTCTCGGCGGCGTGGTCCTCGTAGTTGAGACCGATCGCGATGATCTTCTCCGGCCGCGCTATCGGAGGGTGCAGGCTCGCCTCCTCGAGCGCGACCGTCTCGCCAGCTTCGCTAGGCCGCCTGTCCGGGCTGCGGCCGTGCACTATGTACTCCAGCAGGCTCCCGTCCCCGAGAGGCTGGATCTCACCGTCCTCGATGTAACCCACCTTCGGCGCTCCGCTACCCGTCGAATAAGTTACCAGCTTCAAAAGCATCTCCTCTCCCATGACAAGACCAGTCTTACGCATCTTATCAGCAAGAGAGTCACGCTCCCGACAAACCCTCACGGCTGCAGGCGCTCCCGCCTCCACGAGCTACCCGAGCGGCGGTAGACGAGCCGGTCGTGCAGCCGGTTCTCGCGCCCCTGCCAGAACTCGATAACCTCCGGCTCGACCCGGTAGCCGCCCCAGAACGGCGGACGTAGTACCTCGCGTCCCTCGTACTCCGCTTCGAGGTTCCGCAACCGCTCCTCCAGCGCGTCCCGACCCTCTACTGGCCTGCTCTGCTCGGAGGCCCAGGCGCCGAGCTGGCTCCCTCTGGGCCGGCTCCCGAAGTACTCGTCGGACTCTTCTTCCGGGATGCGGGAGACGTGTCCCTCCACCCTCACCTGCCGCTCCAGCTCGCCCCAGTAGAAGACGAGCGCGCAACGAGGGTTCGCCTCGATCTCTTCGCTCTTGCGACCCTCGTAGCTGGTGTAGAAGACGAAGCCCCGCTCGTCGAAACCCTTGAGGAGGACTATGCGCGCCGAGGGACGGCCTTCGGGGGTCGCTGTCGCGAGGGTCATGGCGTTGGGCTCGTGGAGGTCGGCGGCTAGCGCCGTGTCGAACCAGCGCCGGAACTGCGCGATGGGATTCGGGTCGGCAGCGGACTCTGTCAGTCCGGCGTTGGTGTATTCCTTGCGCAGACGGGCCAGGTGATCCATGGGGTCTCCCTACCAGCCAGGGGTGCCAGGTCCGCCTTCGGCGGAAACGCGGTCTCTGCCCTCGCCCGCATTATAGTGAGGCGCTCCCCCCGAGGCGAGTAGATCCCCGACTCTAAACCTCCACCCCCGGCAGGGCGCCGAAAAAGCGAAGCGTCTCACTCAAACCGTGGGCAAGACTCGTCTCGGGACGCCAGCCCAGAACGCGTCCGGCGCGAGAGGGATCCACGCAGCTGCGCAGCTGTTCGCCCGCTTTTGCCGGTCCGTGTCGCGGCGCCAGATCCCTGCCAGATACTTCCTCCAAGAGTTCGTAGAGGCGGTTTACACTGGTCTCGACGCCGGTCCCGATGTTGTAGATCCCGGCTGGGGCATCATGCTCCAGAGCGAGTATGTTCGCGCGCGCTACATCCTCAACGTAGACGTAGTCTCGGGTCTGCTCGCCTGTGCCGTTTATAGTCGAAGCGTTACCCGCCGCCAGGTTGCCGCAGAAGATCGCGACAACCCCCGCCTCTCCGTGCGGGTCTTGCCTGGGGCCGTAGACGTTGGCGTAGCGAAGTGCTGCGTACGGAAGGCCATACTGCATGTGATAGAAGTGCAGGTAGCGCTCCCCGGCGAGCTTGGAGACCCCGTAGGGCGAGAGTGGGTACTGGGGGTGATCCTCGGTCGCGGGGAACGTTTCCTGCTCACCGTAGACGGCCCCGCCGGTCGAGGCGAAGATCACCCGCCCGACCTCGTACTCCACGCAGTTTTGCAGGAGACAGATCGTCCCGATTACGTTGACGCTAGCGTCGAAGTCCGGCTCGCGCACCGAGCGCCGGACGTCCATCTGGGCGGCTTGGTGGCAGAGGACTTCGGGGTTGAACTCCTCGAACACCTCAGGACACCCGGTGCGGATGTCGCTTTCGTAGAAGGCGGCTGCCTCGGGGACGTTCAGTCTTTTCCCGGAGGACAGATCGTCTACTACGGCCACTGCGTGGCCTCGCTCGAGCAGGTGATCGGCCACGTGAGAGCCGATGAACCCGGCTCCGCCGGTTAGCAGGATTCTCATCGTCTGGCTGGCACCTCCCACCATTGAGTTCGCCTCTCAGCGAACCACTCCAGAGTCTTCCTCAGCTCCTCGCGCACAGGGACCCTGGGTTCCCAGTCTAAAGGCTCTCTAGCGCCTGATCTCAGGGCAACGCCGCCTGGGGTCGTCCTCCGGTAGAGCCTCGTGGACGATCTCGCTCTCGGTGCCCGAGAGCTCTATCACCAGCTCGGCTAGCGAGATCTCACAACAGCGAAGTCGTGCTTCTGAGGTGCAGTGGCAGATCTCTAGAGTTGGCCTACAATAGTTCACCGCCTCCGGTAACTCGGCTGCCTCCCAAAAAACGCAGGAGGTCCGTGGCTTTGCGTACACTCGCCTCACGACGGGGTTGCCGCTATCGAGCGGCGCTGGTAGTTCGCGCGCCGCACATTACCAGATAATCTTTCCGTGTTCTAAAGGAATATAAACCCGTGTGAAGAGAAGCAACAAAATATCTAGCGCGAGAGCAGTGCGATCTCCTTGGGCCATCTGGCGAACCCGTTGGTTTGGAATCCTGCGCCCCCAAGCTGAGACTAAGCGCGTCAGGCTCCAGGCTCAGGAGTTCATTTTGTGCTCTACACACGACCGGAGGCATCTACGGAGAAGGTGTATAGTTCGCGAAGGCTAGGGCAGGATGAACTCCGTGAGGCAAGGGCACTTGTTCTCTAGGCTTCGGCGCGGTTTTCGGGCCGGCGTAGAGCGGCTCCGGGTCAACGGCTGGCCCGTGGTCCAGACCGCCGTGGCAGCCAGCGTCGCGTACTTCCTGGCGGTCATCGTCATCGGGCACGAGCAGCCGTTCTTCGCCCCCATAGCGGCTGTGATCTGCCTCGGGGTGACGCTGGGTCAGCGCTGGAGGCGGGCCGTAGAGCTGGTGTTCGGGGTCGCCGTAGGGCTTATGGTGGCGGATCTCCTGGTCATCCTGATCGGGACGGGGGCGGCCAGGATCGGGCTCGTGGTGCTCATCGCGATGGCGGCGGCCGTGTTCTTCGGCGCGAGGCCGCTGCTGGTGAACCAGGCGGCGATCTCGGCGCTCCTCGTGGTCGTGCTCCAGCCGCCTGATGACATCTTCGACCCGGCCCGCTTCCTCGACGCGCTCGTGGGTGGCGTAGTCGCCCTGGCCGTCAATTACCTCTTCCCGATAGACCCCGAGCGGCTGGTGGAGCGGGCCGCGCGCCCGGTCTTCGACGAGCTGGCGGCGGTGCTGGAGGAGATCTCCACGGCGCTCAGAGACGGGGACCGCGAGGCCGTCGAACGAGCGCTCGCGCGCGCCAGGACCATAGACGACGACCGGGTGAAAAACTTCTACGAGGCCCTCGCCGCCGGCTACGAGACAGCCCAGCTCTCCCCGACCCGCCGCAGGGCCCTCGAGCACCTCGAGCTCTACGCCAGCGCTGGCACCAGGATAGACCTGGCCGTCATCAACACGCGGGTCCTCGCGCGCGGCGCGGCCAACGCGCTCAGGCGCGGCGACACCATCCCGCCGCCGCTGCCCGAGGCCGTGCAGGACCTGGCGCGGGCGGTCAGGGCCCTGGCCACCTACCTCGAGGAGACCAGCGGCCCGGAGGAAACGCGGAGGTTCGCGCTCGAGGCAGCCCGCAAGGCCACGGAGATACTAAAGGAGAGGCACGACCTCGCCATCAGCGTGCTCGTCGGCCAGATCCGGTCAGCCGCGGTGGACCTCCTCAGGAGCACGGGGATGGACCAGGCCTCGGCCCTTCAGGCGCTGGAGGAGACCGCGGGCCGCGCATCCGAGATCGGGTAGGGGCTGTTCGCGAACGGCCCCTACCCGAGGTCCAGGAAGGCGTCGGCTTCGATCTCGACGAGCACCTCGGGCGCGATGAGGCGCCGGACCTCGACCATGCTGGTGGCGGGTCGTATCTTCCCGAAGAACTCGCCGTGAGCGGCCCCTATCTTCTCCCAGTCGTCAATGTTGACCACGTAGATCCTGGTCCGCACCACGTCAGAGAGTCCGGCCCCCGCCGCCTGCAACGCCACCTTTATATTGTTGAGCGTCTGGATCGTCTGCGCGTAGGGGTCGCCTACCCCCACGAAGCTGCCGCTACCATCGGTTGCGGTAGTACCCGAGACGTACACGAATGGCCCGCGACGAACCGCGCGCGAGTACCCCACCTCCTGCTCCCACACCGTGCCGCTCGTCACGTTCTCTCGCCTCATACAAAGCCCCCGCACACAGGGAAACGCTGTGGGGCACATTCTAGCGTGATCCCGCGCCGTACCCCGTGAAAGCGCGTGCGACCAGTATAGAGAGAGCCTGTTAGTTCAGCGCGCGGGAGCCGCGAGCGGCTCGCCGAGAAGGACGGAGACGAACTCCTTCTTGCTCGGGCTCTGTGGCTTCGCGTCTCCGGCGGATACCCCGAATACGGGGTCGAGGACGACCCGGTCCACGTGCGGGAGGTAGCCCACCAGGATCGAGACCAGCTCGCCTGCGGTAGACTCCCTCACCCACCAATCCACGCCGACACCGCCGCGACGGAGGAAGTCCCGGGCCGATCCGGCGGTTGTGAAGAGGGGGAGGATCTCTCTGCGGGGTTGCCCGGCAAGGGTCAACACCTCCAACCTGCTCCCCTCCCTGCGCGCGATGAGGTACCACGACCGCGAAGGACCTTCGCGGTGCCCCGCCTCCAGCAGCGACGTCTCCGTCGCGTCAAGCATCGCTCTCCTCCACGAAGACGAAGTACTCGTGGCGCAGGTCTCTGGCATCCTTCTCCCTGCGCCACTCCTCGTAGTCCTCGAGCCAGGGATGGGGGAACTCCTTCTGCTGTCCTTCTCGCGAGACATCGTTGTGGACTGTCCCGCACGAGCACACGATCGCAGGCCCGAACGAGACGTTAGTCTCTCCGCAGTCGCACTCGAAGACGACGCGATCCGGACGCCAGTCGTACACCTTGCCGTAGGGCACCTCGCGGACCTCGTAGTGCCCGCTCTCGTGCTCGATCACCCGCACCTCAAAACCTCCTCTCGCCAGCCGGCGAGCCGCTTCGACGCCGACCACGTCAGAACGAGGGCCTCAGTCGGGCCCACCACATACTGTATCCCTCAAATCGATATACGGAAACCTCTCCTGCACACTCCTGGGTCAAATTACCCAAACTAGGGTAGACGGATAGGCTAATATAGTGCCGCTGGCTGCAACGCGGAGGACACCAATTTGAGCCTGACCGGAGAGCCGGGCGCGCCGGGAACCCGGCGGCCGGAGGTAAAACAGAGGCTGCACGAGAGCGACGAGCTCTACCGGCTCCTCGCCGAACATTCGACCGACATGATCTCGAAGCACACGCCGGAGGGCGTGTACACCTACGCCTCCTCCGCATGCCGCTCCCTGCTTGGCTACGACCCCGAAGAGCTCGTCGGGCGCGACGCCTACGAGTTCCTCCATCCCGACGACGTCGCAGAAGTGAGCAGGATCCACTCGACGATACTCGAACGTCCCGACACCCAGACGGTCGGCTACCGCATCAGGCGCAAGGACGGCTCCTACACCTGGTTCGAGACTACCAGCCGGGCGGTCCGAGATCCTGAAACCGATGAGGTGCTCGAGATAATAGCCGTCTCGCGCGATGTAACGGAGCGCAAGAGAGTCGAGGCGAAGCTCAGGGAGGCCGAGACAAGGTACCGTACGCTGGTCGAGCAGATCCCGGCCATCACCTTCGTGGCCGCGCTCGACGAGGTGTCCTCCACGATATATGTAAGCCCGCAGGCCGAGAATATGCTGGGCGCGGCCCCGGAGGAGTGGCTCGCCGACCCCGAGCTCTTCGCGAAGCTCCTGCACCCGGAAGACCGCGAGCACGTCCTCTCCGAACACGTGCGCGCCAACAGGACGGGCGCCCCGCTCAAGCTCGAGTACCGTCTAACGACCTGGGCCGGGCGGGCAGTGTGGGTGCGCGACGAGTCGGCGGTCGTCCGGGACGGAGTACGCCGCCCGCTGTTCCGCCAGGGCGTGCTGCTCGACATAACCGATCGTAAAGAAGCCGAGGAGCAGGTGCTGTTCCAGGCGCACCTGCTCGAGCAGGTTCAGGCCGCCGTCATAGCCACCGACCTGCGCGGCAGGGTGACGCACTGGAACGAGTACGCCGAGAGGCTCTACGGCTGGTCGCGCGAGGAGACCCTGGGCCGCGACATCAGAGAGCTCACCGTCAGCCCCGACCAGATCCCAGGCGCCAAGGAGATACTGCGGAGGATCCGTGCCGAGGAGACGTGGGAGGGAGAGTTCGTAGTAAGGCGCAAGGACGGCTCGCGGTTCCTGGCCCGCGTCACCGACTCCCTGATCCGGGACGCCGAGGGGCGCGCGGTCGGGATCGTAGGCGTCTCGACGGACGTAACGGTGCGCAAGCGGCTCGAGGAGGGCCTGCGCGAGATCCGGGAGGCCGAGCGCCGCCGAATAGCACGCGACCTGCACGACGTGGTCCTTCAGGACCTCGCGGGCGCCCTGCAGGGGATGCAAGCGGCGCAGGTGGAGTCTGCCGGGTCCGGTCTGGAGCAGGAGATAGCCGCGCTCAGGAGGGCTGTCGGGAGCCTGCGCAACGCCATCTACGACCTCCGCCTCGAGAAGGAGCAACCGTTCGTGAGGGCCGTCGAGTCCCTCGTGGAGCTCAACCGCCAGTTGACGCCGGAGCGCGAGATCATGCTGACGGTATGCGACGGCTTCCCGTCCGAGCTTCCCGGCGCCGCGGACGTGGAGCTGTTGCGCGTCCTCCAGGAGGCCCTGGTCAACGTCCGGCGCCACTCCAGCGCGCGCTGCGTCGAGGTCGTTCTCTCCGCCGGCCGCCGCAGGGTGCGAGCCGAGGTCGCTGACGACGGAGTGGGCTTCGACCCTGCCTCGGTCCGTGAGGGCGTGGGCCTCGCGGGGATGCGCGAGCGAGTCTCGGCGCTGAGGGGGAGGCTGGAGATAGCGAGCACGCCCGACCAGAGAACCAGCGTGAAGGTGGAGATGCCCTTCACTGGCTCGCCCTAGCGGGGCTCCAGCTCCTCCACGTCTACGAGCCCTTGCCTTATGGCGTAGATGACAGCCTGTGTCCTGTCAAAGATGTGCAGCTTCTTGTAGATGTTCGAGGCATGGTTCCTTACAGTCTTCTCCGAGATCCCCAGGCTCTTCGCTATCTCTTTGTTGCTCTTGCCCCTCGCCAACGCCCTCACGACCTCCAGCTCCCGCTCCGTGAGCCTCGGCGCTATGCTCTCCGCCTCAGAGCGTATCCCCTCGAACGTCGAGAGCGTCTTCTTGGCGATGTCCTGAGCCATTATGGTGTCGCCGGCGTGGACGGTACGGATGGCGCTGGCGAGGTCCTCAGGAGTGCAGTCTTTGAGGATGTAGCCCTCAGCGCCCGCCTTTATACCCTGGAAGACGTGAGCGTCGTCCGTGTGGACGGTAAGGATGAGGACGCGGGTTCTGGGCAGCAGGGCCAGGATCTTGCGTGTAGCGCTAACGCCATCCATAACGGGCATGGAGAGGTCCATCAACACCACGTCCGGCTCTACGTCCAGGCAGAGAGAGACCGCCTCCTCGCCTGTGTGAGCCTCTCCCACCACCTCCATGCCCGGCTGGACACCGATGATCCTGGCGAGCCCGTGGGCGAAGAGCCGCTGGTCGTCGGCGATGGCTACTCTGATGGTTTCGTCTGCATCCAAGCGAGCGCTCATCATAAACCGTATTTAACCTCACCGTCCGGCTATGCACAAAAACCAGGCGCCCCGGGGGGTCGACAGTGCGCCGGCGCGAAACACCACACGAGGCCACGCCCGAAGGGCGAGATCTCCGCCTGCTGTATGATGCGGGAGAGCGTCGGCTGGGGCCGATAAGTACACATCGTGCGGGGTGCGCGAGTCAAGCCGGAAGAGACCCGAGTGAACAGGAAGTTGACGAGGAGGAGATTTCTAGGCCTCGCCGGAGCCGGTGTGGCGGTAACGGCCCTGTTGGCTGCATACGTAGTCTGGAGAAGGCCAGATCAGCTCTCGGGATCTATTATCGATGTGGCACGGGGCGTCTCTTCTGAACCTCACCGGATCGGCTCGTTCATCGTCAGGTTAGAGACCGGTCGAGGGCCTTCAGACGCTGTACTGAGCGTCACTCACAGCTCCAGGCCCGAGCGAATCTTGTGGCAGAGTATCCCCGGCGAGAGCTTCGTGTCCGCCGCTCGCGGCGAGGAGACGGTTCGCGAGTCGAGCGGGAACTTCTTTATCGAGGATGAGATAGAGAAGCTGTGCCCGGACCAGACGATAGACCGCGTCGAGAGACAGAAAGCCGGGCTGCTCCTCGCGGGCCGGCTGGTGGGTGCGGGTGAAGATGTCGGCTACTCTCTCACCCTCTCGCTCGTTACAGAACGCCGCTTGCGCTTCGAGGCCGAGGTGGACGAGCCCTACAACCGGGTCTATCTCACCTACGCCTCCTCCCCCGACGAGCATCTCTTCGGCTTCGGGGTGCAGTACACGTACTTCGACATGAAGGGCCACAAGGTACCCATCTTCATCCAGGAGCAAGGGATAGGCCGCGGCGAGCAGCCGATAACGCTGGCCGCGGACTGGCAGGCTGACGCCGGCGGGACACCGTACACCAGCGGTGCCAGCGTACCGCACTACATCACGAGCGAGATGCGATCCCTGTTTCTGGAGAATTACGAGTACTCCTCGTTCGACTTGCGGGAGGAAGACAGGGTCCAGGCCGAGGTGTTCTCATCCCGGATGGCCGGACAGATCCTGAGTGGAGACACCCCGGCCGAACTGATAGAGCACTACACGGAGTACTCGGGCAGGATGCGCGCCTTGCCAGAGTGGATCCTCGGAGGCGCCGTCGTTGGCGTGCAGGGCGGCACGGATAAAGTCCTCGACGTATACGACGAGCTAGAAGCCCTCGGCACACCCATCGCCGCGCTCTGGCTGCAGGACTGGGTCGGCCAACGAGAGACCAGTTTCGGCACCCAGCTATGGTGGAACTGGGAGCTCGACGAAGATCACTATCGCGGCTGGGATCAACTCCGGGAGAAACTAGAGAGGGACGAGGTGAGGCTCATGACCTACATCGGGCCGTGGCTCGCCGACGACGTGACGGAGAAGGAGAACCACCGCCGCAACCTCTTCGAGGAGGCGGCGAGAAAGGGTTACCTGGTAAAGAATCGGGAAGGCGAACCTTACAGGGTCAAGACCACCGACTTCTCGGCGGCATTCTTTGACCTGACGAACCCGGAGGCGCGAGCCTGGGTCAAGGACCTTATCAAGGAGGAGCTCATCGGCAATGGCGTCTCAGGGTGGATGGCGGACTTCGGGGAGGGGCTTCCGTACGATGTAGTGCTCTACTCCGGTGCGGACCCGAAGAGTTACCACAATCGCTACGCCGAGGAGTGGGCCGAGACCAACCGCGAGGCGATCCGGGAGGCGGGACGAGGAGAGGACATCGTCTTCTTCAACCGCTCCGGTTATACACGGAGCCCCCGTTACAGCACGCTGTTCTGGCTTGGTGATCAACTTGTCGACTGGAACAAGCATGACGGCATTAAGAGTGCCGTCACCGGCCTGCTCTCGAGCGGGTTCTCGGGCTACGCTTTGGAGCACTCGGACATCGGCGGCTACACGGCCATAGATAACTTCCTGCTGAAGTATCATCGCTCCAAAGAGTTGCTCATGCGCTGGATCGAGCTCGGAGCCTTCACGGCCGTCTTCCGCACCCACGAGGGCAACAGGCCGGGGGTGAACCACCAGATCTACTCCGACGAGGAGACTTTAAGGCACTTCGACCGCTTCGCCAGGGTCTACGCCGCCTGGAAGCCTTACAGGATAGAACTCGTGCGCGAAGCTGCCGCGACCGGTCTCCCCGTAGTCCGGCATCCGTTCGTCCACTACCCCGACGATCCCGAGGTGCACGGCCTGCAGTACCAGTTCCTTGTCGGTCCTGACCTGATGGTCGCACCGGTACTCGCCCCCGGCAAAGTGATGGTCGCTGTCTATCTTCCAGCGGGCAGGTGGGTGCACCTCTGGTCGGGCCGGAAGTACGGCTCTCCGGACAAGGGAGTTTACGAAACGGTGCGCGCTCCTATCGGCGAACCGGCCGTGTTCTACGAAGAAAGCTCTGATGTAGGACGCTTGTTCAGCAAAATCGTACAGTAATTCTAGAAGTGCCCTCGCTATCCAATGCGTCTCGACTCAAGGCGACGCGCCCGCCAAAGCTCTCTAGGCCGCACCGTCGAGCAGCGCCGCCAGGTACTCGGCGGGATGCAGCGCGCGGCGGCCGGTGCCGTCCAGAATCTGCTCCCGGCAAGAGGTTCCGGGCGCCACAACGACACGCCCTTCTGAGCCCCGCACCGCCGGGAAGAGCCGCCTCTCCCCCATCTTCATCGAGACCTCGTAATGGCCCGCCTCGTAGCCGAAGAGCCCGGCCATCCCGCAGCAACCCGAGTCGACCACCCTGACGTCGGCGCCGGACGCCAGGGAGAGCGCTCGCTCCGTCGGGCCCGTACCCACGAGCGCTTTCTGGTGGCAGTGGCCGTGCAGCAATACGGGCGACCCGTGGTGCAACGGCAGCTCCGGGTCGAGCTCCAACAATGCTTCCTCGAAGAGGCGGGTGACACCGGCGAGCCTCCGGACGCGTTCGTCATCCGGGAGTAGCTTCGCGTAGTCATCGCGGATGGTGAGGATGCAGCTCGGCTCGAGGCCGACGAGCGGGACGCCGCGCTCGACGAAGGGATAGAGGAGGTCCACGTTGCGCCGCGCTTTCTTGCGCGCCTCGTCCACGAGCCCCTCGGAGAGCATGGGGCGGCCGCAGCAGACGACTTCTGGCAGATAGACCTTCGCCCCCGCGGCGGCGAGGAGGCGGACTGCCCCGACGCCGACTTCTGGGCGCTGGTACTCGTTCCAGGTGTCGTTGAAGAGCGCAACCTCTGCCGGTCCTTCTCCCTGAGGAAGGGACGGGAAACGCTTCGAGAAAGTCATGTGAGCCACCTCGGGCAGCGAGCGGCGGGGGTCTATGCCGGCGAGCGCGGCGGCGCGGCGGGCAGGGCGGGTCCCTGCGAGCGCGTTGTAGAGGGAAGGGGAGAGCGCGGCGAGGGCGAGCTGTCTCCTGATGTGGGCCGCAGCTTTCTGGCGGACGCTGAAGCCGTGCGTTTTACCCATCTGGGAGAGGACCTCGGTCTTCATGCTCGCCACGTCGACCTGGGAGGGGCACTCGGTCTTGCAGGCCTTGCAGCCGACGCAGAGGTCCATGACCTCCTTCATACGTTCGCCCGTGAGCTCCTCGGGCGGGAGCGTGCCGTCTATAACGGAGCGGAGCATGTTGGCGCGGGCGCGCGTGGTGTCCTTCTCATCGAGGGTGACCATGTACGAGGGGCACATCGTGCCGCCGGTCTTCTTGCGGCAGAAGCCGCTCCCGTTGCACAGCTCGACGGCGGCCGCGAAGTTCCCCTGATGCGAGAAATCCAGGTTCGTGTTTATGGAGATGCGTCTGCGACCGGGGCCGATGCGGAGCTGCCGGTCCATCGGCGGGGGAGCCACGATCACGCCCGGGTTGAGCATGCCTTCGGGGTCGAAGAGCGCCTTCACCTCGGAGAAGGCGCGCAGGATCTCGGGCCCGTACATCCTCTCCAGGAATTCCGAGCGGGCGAGACCGTCGCCGTGCTCGCCAGAGAGCGAGCCGCCGCAGTCCACCACGAGGTCGGCGACCCCTTCGGCGATGCTCCGCATCCTCGCCACCCCGTCGGGGTCTGAGGTGTCGAGCGCCGGCCTGACGTGCAGGCACCCGACGCTCGCGTGGCCGTAGAAGCAGGCCCAGGTGCCGTTCTTCTCCACTATCTCCTCGAAGCGTCCGATAAACTCCTCGAGCCGGTCCGGCGGCACAGCCGCGTCCTCCACGAAGGCGACGGGCTTCTCCCTCTCTGTAGTGCCAAGCAAGAGCGGCAGTATGGACTTGCGGAGCTTGACCGTCGCCTGCATCTCACCCTTGGTGCGCAGCGGCGTCGAATGGAGCGCCCCGACCTCACGGGCAATCTCCTCGAGCCCGGCAAACCGTCCGTCCAGCTCCTCCCGCGTACCGCTCCACTCAACGAGCAGGAGGGCCTTCGGGTCTCCCTGTACGAAGCGGGTGGAGCCGGCGTAGGCTGTCGAAGCCCGAGCCCGGCCGATGGCCACGTCGTCGAGCATCTCCAGGGCCGAGGGGCCGAGCTTCAACAGCTCGACGGTCGCGCGGGCGGCGGCTGCCAGACTGTCGAACTCCAGGGAGGCGAGCGCCCTGCGCGGCGGAAGCTCGGCCAGGCGGAAGTCGGCGCGGGTCACGACCACCAGAGTCCCCTCCGAGCCGCACACCAGGCGGGTGAGATCCACGGTCTCCGGGTCAACGAGGGCGTCGAGCCCGTAGCCCGAGACGCGCCGGATCATTCGCGGGAACCGCCTCTTTATCTCGTCCTCGTAGCGCTCCCCGATCTCCAGAGCGCCCCGCAGGATCCTCGAGGCGGCGTCGGCGTGGCTGGCGCGCCGCTTCGCCTCCTCCCGCGGGAGAGACCTCAGCTCGACCGTCTCGCCGCTCGCGAGCACGCAGCGCAGAGAGAGCACCTGATCCGCCGTCGTGCCGTAGACGATCGAGCGCATACCGGCCGAGTTGTTCCCGACCATGCCGCCAAGAGTGGCGACGTCGGAGGTCGAGGTATCGGCGCCGAAGACGAGGCCGTGCGGCTCGACGAGGGCGTTCAGCTCGCCCTGTATCGTCCCCGGCTCGACAGAGCAACGCTTCTCTTCGAGATCTAGAGCGAATACCTTCTGCATCTCGGAGAGATCGAGGGCGAGGCCGGGGGCGGTCGCCTGTCCGGCGAGGCTCGTACCTGTGCCGCGGGGGGTTATGGGGAGCCCGAGCTCGCGCGCGGCAGCGAGCGCGAGCTTCACGTCCTCCTCCGAGCGAGCAACGACGACGCCAACGGGTCTGCGCAGGTAGATCGAGGCGTCCGTGGACCACAGGGCGCGGGAAGCCTCGTCGGTGCGCAGGTAGCCTTCCAGGCGGCCATCCAGAGTGTCGTGCAGCTGCTCCGCAAGAGGCCCGTTCCTCTCCCCCATCATGCGCGAAGTATAGTCT
>JBJMIY010000238.1:0-7651 GCA_045806605.1 Rubrobacteraceae bacterium | reverse complement strand
GACCACCTGCCTGCCGAGGAGCAAGTCCGGCGTGTAGTGCTCCGTTATCTGGGCGCTGGTCCTCTTCTCACCGACCTCGGGTCCGAAGTCGATCGAGAGCTTTATCGAGGGCTTCCTCGCCTCCGGGAACGGCTTCGCTTCGAGAACCCTTCCCACCCGCACGTCCACCCTCTCGAAGTCTTCCCACGCTATCTCGACCATAATGGAAGCTCCTCTCAAGCCCTTAATTAGGGATTGGAGAACGTATAGTGGGCCACAAGATGAAGGTAGGCAAGCCTTGGCATCCGAGCACGGTTGTGCCTGAGTAAGTTCTCCTGTAACGTGAATCGAGACGCGTAAAGAGTGGATCCCAGGGGATCTGGTGGAGAGACGAAGAATAATCAGCCGCCACGAGGGAGCACTATGGCACACGTGATCGGGTGCGACGTGGGTTCTCAGAGCCTCAAGGGTGTCCTGATCGACGGCGACGGGGATATCATCGCGGAGGCCTCCGCTCCTTACGACCTTTCGTTTCCGCACCCCGGATGGGCGGAACAGAACCCCGACGATTGGCTTCGAGCTCTCTCAGACGTCATATCGGCGCTGCTTAGTCGCGGCGGGGTGGCGGCCAGCGGCGTCGGAGCGCTCGGCCTGGCCAGCCAGGTCGACGGCGTGGTCCCCGTAGACTCGCGAGGCCGTCACCTGCGGCCGGCGATCATCTGGATGGACCGGCGGGCCGAAGCCCAGAGCCGGGCGCTCGGCCAGCGGATCGCGAAGGCGCGGATCTTCGACGTCACCGGGCTGAACCTCGACTCCTCCCACGTGGCGCCCAAGATACTCTGGCTGCGCGACGAGGAACCTGATGTCTACGAAGCCGCCGAGGCCATGCTCCTTCCAGGCAGCTACGTCGCACACCGCCTCACCGGCGAACGGATCGTCGACTACTCGAACGCGTCTTCCACCATGCTTTACGACGTGCGGAGCAAAGACTGGTCGGAGGAGATGCTGTCTGTTACCGACCTCGACCCGGGCACACTAGGGCGGGTAGCCCCGGCGGACGAAGTGGCCGGTGTCCTGACCGAGGCCGCGGCCCGGGACGTCGGCCTCGAGGTCGGCACCAAGGTCGTCGTGGGCTGCGGTGACGAACACGGGGCCTGCCTCGGAGCGGGCCTGGTGGTTCCGAACCTCGTCTGCGACATCACGGGCACCGCCGAGCCCGTGTGCGCAGCAGCGGATGAACCGGTCTTCGACGAGACCGGCCTCGTCGAGACCCACGCCCACGCCGACTCGCGGTTGTGGCTCATAGAGAACCCCGGCTTCGTCTCCGGCGGCAGCATCCGCTGGTACTCGGATAACGTCGCAAAGATGAGCTTCGAGGAGATGACCCGGGAGGCGGAAGGCGTGCCCGCGGGCTCGGAAGGCCTCGTCTTCCTACCGTGCCTAAGCGGGGCTATGACGCCGACCTGGAACGGCAACGCCCGGAGTGTCTTCCACGGGCTCTCGATGAAGCACGGGCTCTCGCACATGACTAGGGCCGTATTCGAGGGGTGCGCCTTCGGCTTTAGGGACATCGTGGACCGCTTCGCAGAGATGGGCATCGAAAGCGAAGAGGTGCGCGTCGTGGGCGGGGGCGCAAAGAGCCCGTTTTGGTGCCAAATGAAGGCGGACGCCACGGGGCGCGTGCTCCGCGCCCTAAAGAATCAAGAGGCCACCGCCACGGGGGCGGCAATGCTGGCTGGCGTGGCCGAGGGCACCTACGCCTCGCTGGACGAGGCGGCGGATGGGCTCGTAGAGTTGGGCGCTACCTACGAACCGGACGCCGGCGCCAAGGCCGCCTACGACAAGGCATACTCCCTCTACCGGGCGGCCTACGCAGCACTCGAGCCCGTCTTCGATCGCAGGGAGGATGCCGTCGGATAAGGCAGCAGACCTACTAGCCTGGGCAGACCCCACCGACCTCGAAGGCCTGCGCGAGGCCCTCGAACGCGCCGATCCCGAAGGAAAACTCGCCCCCATAGGCATGAGCAGGATCGAGATCGCGGCCGCCGCCCTCGGCCGCTTGCCCGAGGTCGCCTCGGAGTTCACCCGTGGAGGCCACGAAGCGCCGCGCATCGTGCTCGTTACTGACGCTACGCCGATGCGGCGCGGTGAGGGTGATCCCAAGGCTGAGGCGGAGCGCCTGCTCGCGCAACAATTCGAGGTCTGCCGCGCAGTGCTCGGGGAGGGACAGGGAACCCAGCTGCACGCGGATGAGAGGGCCTTGGCAGAGGCGAGAACTGCCGTGTCGGGCGCCGACTGCGTAGTGGTGGTCGGCTCGGGGACCGTCACCGACGTCTGCAAGGAGGCGACGGCGCGGACGGACGCCCCGCTCGTGGTCGTGCAGACCGCGGCCTCCGTCAACGCGTTCTCCGACGACGTCTCCGTGCTTCTCAAGAGCGGGACCAAGCGGACCGTCCCCTCGCGCTGGCCCGACGCCCTCATCGTAGACCTGAGGACGCTGGCCGGCGCGCCGCCCGCTATGAACCTCGCGGGCTTCGGCGACATCATCTCCATGTGGACCGCCCCGGCCGACTGGTACCTGGCCTCCGCTGTCGGCATGGACGAGTCTTACCACCCGGCCCCCGTGGCGATGCTCTACGAGCAGGGCCGTGATCTGCTAGATAACGCGGCAGTGCTCAGGAGGGGTGATCCTGAGGCGTTGGACAGGCTCGCCCGCGTCCTGACCCTGAGCGGGATCACGCTCGGGATAGCCGGCAAGACTGCCCCGCTCTCGGGCACCGAGCATCTGGTGAGCCACCTCATCGACATGGCAGCTGAGCAGGCAGGCAACCCCGTCGCCTTCCACGGCGCCCAGGTGGCCGTCGCCACAATCCCGGTCGCCGCCGCCTGGGAGGCATTCCTTACGGAGTTCGAACCCTCGATGCTGGATCCCGACTGCCTCTTCCCCGAGGAGTCTACGTCGGAGCCGCTGGTGAAAGGCGCCTTCGCCACCATAGACCCCTCGGGCAGGGTGGGCGAGGAGTGCTGGAACGACTACGCCAGGAAGCTGGAGCTCTGGCGCCGCTCGCGAGGGCGCGTCGAGCGCTTCTTCGGCGAATGGCCCGAGCATCGTGCCCGGATGCGCGAGATGGTCCTGCCGCCCGAGCGGCTGGCTGGCGCTTTGAGGGAGGCCGGCGCCCCCGCGCGGTTCGGCGAGCTCGACCCTCCCGTCGCGCCGGAAGTGGTCCGCTGGGCGCTCGGAAACTGCCACCTCATGCGCGACCGCTTCACTCTGGCCGACCTGCTCTTCTTCGCCGGCTGGTGGGACGACGCTTTCGTCGAGCGGATACTGGAGCGAGCGCGGTCCGCCGGGGGAGGGCTGTGAGGGCACCCGAGAGGCTCTTCGACGGTTACGTGTTCGACCTTGATGGCACCGTCTACCTCGGCGACGAGCTGTTGCCGGGAGCGAGAGAGACGCTCGACGAGCTCAAGCGCCTCTCCAGCGTCGTCTACCTGACCAACAAACCGCTCGAGATGCCAGCGGACTACGCGGCCAAGCTCACCTGCCTCCCGAGGAGGCCCTCGCTTCTACAGACAGGCCGGACTACGTGATCGAGCACCTAGGCGAGCTCTTGCCCGCGAGCGAAACACACCGCCCCAAAGCATGGAACAGTGAAGGGAGAGGCGATTAAGCGATGCCGGAGTTCATCTTCATGCTCACCCACGAGGACGTCACCGTCGAGAACGCCTTCGAGGTACACGGTGAAATTCGCGACCTCGGCCTCTGCTACGTCGGCTTCAAGGACATCGGACTCCCCTTCGATAGGCTAAGGGCGCTTGCGGAGGTGATCCACGAGTGCGGGCAAGAGGTCATGCTGGAGGTCGTTAGCGAAGAGAAGCAGGACGAGTTGCGCTCGGCCCGGGCGTCCCTCGACCTCGGCGTCGACTACTTGCTCGGTGGCACCCACGCTGAGGAGGTCGCCGAAATACTCGCCGGGAGTGGCATCCGCTACTGCCCTTTCCCGGGCAGGGTCGTCGGCCACCCGAGTCAGCTCCGTGGCAGCATCGAGGAGATCACGGAGAGCGCCCGACGGCTGGCGGCCATGGAGGGCGTAAGCGGCCTCGATCTGCTCGCCTACCGCTACGACGGCGACGTGGGCGCGCTGGTGCGATCGGTGGTCGGGGCGGTCGATGTCCCGGTGATCGCCGCCGGCAGCATGAACAGCGAGGAGAGGATTCGAAGCTTGGCCGACGCGGGTGTCTGGGGCTTCACGGTGGGCAGCGCCATATTCGACGGAAGGTTCGCTCGCGGCGCCTCGTTGCGCGAGCAGGTGCACGCGGTGTTGGCAGCAAGCCGCCCGGTTGCATCTTGAAACTCTTGCCGTTAATCGATACTGCACGAGCCTCGGCGATCCAGCGCGAGACACATTGAGGAGACATCGGGCCTAGAAGATAAAGGCTCTTAGGTGAGCTTCCGTACCTCGAAGAGCTCCCGGACGACGTGCAGGTTGAGCTTACCCGGCAAAAAGATGTCGCGCGACCACTGCACCGGGTGCCCATCGGCGAGGTACATGGTCTGAGTCAGGACGAGCGCGGCCGAAGGCTCTTTCAGACGCAGCTTACCGCCGACCGGGTCGTCCGGCCCGAGTATCGCGGCCTCGATGAACATCTGGGAGAAGCCCACGGGGACGCCCTCGGAGACCAGGAGGTCGAGCAGCATGGCGTCCGGGCGGAAGCGTTCCCGGATCTCCACCACGCCGAGGACGCTCTCCGGTACCACGTCCACCATCCAGGCCGCCGGATTCCCCTCGATGAGCAGGATGCGCGAGACCCTGACCAGCGGGGTCCCCTCGCGGACCTCGAGCGCCGCCGCCTCCTCAGGCCTCGCGCCTACGTCCTCTACATCGAGGTCCTCGCTGTCGAGTTTGAGCCCCAGCCGCTCGGCGTGGACGGTGTAGGTCTCCAACCTCTCGAGTCCCGACTGCAGCCGGGCCCCCTTGGGCGGCCGCACCAGGAACGTCCCGCTCCCTTGGCGGCGCTCCAGCACCCCACGCTCAACGAGCCGCGTCAACCCCGCCCTTATCGTAACCCGCGACACGCCCAACGAGCCTACCAGATCGGCCTCGGGCGGTATCCGGTCCCCGGCTTTGTAGCGGCCCTGCAGCAAAAGGTCCTCTATGCGCCGCTCTACCTGCAGGTAGAGCGGCTGTCCGCTCACCGACCTCGAGTTGTGGCGATCCAGCCCGATCCCCGACCCCTTTCTTCGCCGAAACCGCCTCACCGTCCGGCCCACAAACTCAGAATCCTACCGGACCCCCGTCAGGGTAGACCATACCAACCCCTTGTATAACAAATTGGTATTATTTATGATGCGATTGTAGCCAGCGAGCTACCGCGGAAGGGGAAGGCGGATGCCGCTTTGGGACTGCATTCGGCAGGCGACCGCGGTGTGATGTGGAGAACCGCCGCGGGTAGCGAGAGCTATCGTGGGTCACTATCGTGGGTCATTATAGCCAGTTCTGGGGAAAGGGAGGCCGAGATGAATGAACCCAGAGGAAGTGAACCCGAAGGAAGACGGGAACGACCGGGGGGAGTCGAGTACGAAAGAGTCGGGCAAGAGTACATGGACCACCGCCAGCTGCAGAAAGGAGCGGCTGGCTGGGTGCTCTTGGTGGGGCTCGGGATCGCCTACGTCATCTCGGGTGAATACGGCGGCTGGCAATTCGGGCTCGCCGAGGGTGGGTGGGGCGGCCTGCTCATAGCCACGATCCTCATGGCGGTCATGTATACTGCGATGGTCTACGCGCTGGCCGAACTGTCGGCCGCCATTCCGGTCGCCGGTGCAGGCTACGGTTTCGCCCGGCGGGCCATGGGGGTGTGGGGGGGATTCCTCACGGGCACGGCGATAGTCATCGAGTATGCGATCGCCCCTGCCGCCGTCGTCACCTTTATCGGGGCGTACGTGGAGTCGGCAATCGGTTTTGGCGGACCGTTGGTCTACCTTATCTTCTACGCGGTCTTCGTAGGGCTGTACCTGTACGGTACCGGCGAGGCTCTAAGGCTGATGTTTGTCATCACCGCGGTATCCGTCGTAGCCATCCTCGTGTTCGTGGTCGCGATGATCCCGCACTTCGATCCGGCCAACCTCTTCAATATCGACCCCACGGACGCCGCCGGCGCGAGCACTTTCCTCCCGTTCGGGTACGTGGGGATCTGGGCGGCGGTTCCGTACGCGATCTGGTTCTTCCTGGCCATTGAGGGCCTGCCGCTCGCAGCCGAGGAGACCCGCGAGCCAGCAAGAGATATGCCCAGAGGATTGATCGGCGCCATGTTCAGCCTGCTCGTGCTGGCGGGGCTCATCCTCGTCTTCGCACCCGGCGGGGGAGGCTCCGCTCCGCTCCAGGACTCTGGCGCCCCGCTCACCGACGCGATTGCCTCACCTAGCGCCTACGGCGGTAAGAATGCTCTGTTTGCTGTCATCAGCATTGCCAGCGTCGTGGGCCTGGTCGCGAGCTTCTACTCGATCATCTTCGCCTACTCGCGTCAGATCTTCGCACTCTCACGGGCGGGATATCTCCCGAGGTGGCTCTCACTCACCAACCGACGCCACGTGCCGTGGGTGGCGCTGGTCGTGCCGGGCGTCATCGGCTATCTACTTGCCTTGACTGGCCAAGGCGACCTGCTCGTCCTGATATCCGTCTTCGGGGCGACGATCTCGTACGTCTTGATGATGCTCTCTCACATCATCCTGCGCTACAAGGAGCCGGACCTCGAGCGTCCCTACAAGACGCCCGGGGGCGTCGTCACCTCGGGCGTAGCCCTGGTGCTCGGCGTCGCCGCCGTGATCGCCGGTTTCCTCGTCGACCCCCGCGTGCTGATCGGGGCGGCAATCGTCTACGCGATCATGATCGCCTACTTCGCGCTCTACAGCCGCCACCACCTCGTCGCCCAGGCGCCGGAGGAGGAGTTCGAGGCCATCGAGAGGGCCGAAGCAGAGCTGGAGACCTAGGCGAGAGACCCAAGGGAAAGGAGCCGGATAGTGGACTCGACGCAGGTCCAAGGACGCCTCGACCTCAAAACGCTAAGGTCGGAGGTAGACGCCGGAAGGATAGACACCGTCCTCATAGCGATGACGGACATGCAGGGCCGCCTCCAGGGCAAGCGGCTCACCGCCTCCCACTTCCTCGACGAGGTCGTCGAGCACGACGCCGAGGGCTGCAATTATCTGCTCGCCGTGGACGTGGACATGAACACCGTGGAGGGCTACGCGATGTCCTCCTGGGAGCGGGGCTACGGCGATTTCGTCTTCAAGCCCGACCTCGAAACGCTCCGGATCGTACCCTGGCAGGAGGGGACGGCGCACGTTACGTGCGACCTGATGTGGGAGGACGCCTCCGCGGTGGTGGCGTCGCCGCGCCAGATCCTCAAGCGCCAGCTCGAGCGCCTCTCCGAGCGCGGGCTGGAAGCTTTCGTCGGGACCGAGCTCGAGTTCCTCGTCTTCATGGACACCTATGAGGAAGCCTGGCGCAAGGGGTACCGGAACCTCGAGCCAGCCAACTACTACAACGTGGACTACTCGCTGCTCGGGACGGCGCGGATCGAGCCTCTGCTCAGGCGCATCAGGAACTCCATGGCTGCGGCCGGGCTCGCTGTGGAGAACGCCAAGGGCGAGTGCAACTTCGGGCAGCACGAG
>JBJMIY010000237.1:0-15201 GCA_045806605.1 Rubrobacteraceae bacterium | reverse complement strand
TGCTCTGCTGCGAGGTCGCAGCGCATCTCCACATCAGCTGACACCCCCACCCTAGCACCTATCGGCTACCCGGCACATCCCCCATATGATTGATATTTGTGTTAAACGTTATTAAGCGGACTTCGGAGAACGCCGTCAAGGCGAAGTGCCGAGAACGCTCCTTCTACGATGTTGGGTGAATAAGGGCGATCGCTTAGATCCAGCGCCTCACTCGTGCTTTGTAGCTCACGTACTCTTCGCCGAACTTACCCTCCAGGTAGCGCTCCTCGCGCTCGATGACCCCACGCTGGATCACCAGTAGCGTGACCGGCAGGAGAAGGATGGCCCACAGCGCGTTCGCTAGGCTAGCGATGCCCGCGTAGATCAGCGTCATGGCCAGGTAACCAGGGTTGCGGGTGTAACGAAAGGGGCCTTCCGTAGCTATGTGCTCGACCGGCTTGTAGGGACTGGTAGGCGTGTCCGCCTGGCGCATGGCCCACTCGAACCAGCCCAGGAGCAGCACCCCTCCGCCGAGCAGCGGCCATCCGAGGCCGCGCGCCATCGTGCGTGGCAGGAAGCGCATCGGGAACCTCCTGCCCAGCAGCAGGCCGAAGATCAGGGCCACCAGGTAGATCAGGGGCGGAGGGGCGATAACCCCCGCCTTGTCTTGCTCGTCGCTGGGCATAGGTATCGTCCTCCTTGCTCGAGACAAGATAGGGTTGGCAACCTCGAGAGAGCATGATGCCACCCACAAGAGCCAGGTGCGAACTTCTCAGAACGCCGTACATGCGAACTTCGCAGAATGCATCTACTAGGCAGTTCGGTGAATTGGGCAGAAGGAAGGGCCAGAGCGCATGGCTCCGGCCCTTCACAGCTACTTCTGCTCAGCAAATAAGTGTCGTCATGTCGTCCTTGGACAAAATCGTAGCGCCTGAGGAGGCACCTGCTCGAAGGGAGCGTGAGCGTTGTCGCAGGCGACCATCCTGCGCTCCTCCCCCTGCCCCTGCGCGATGGCTGCTGTCGCGATAAAGAACGCCAGCATCACCACCATCAGGGCCGCCACCGGCAACAACACCAGGATGCGCTTCTTCATGCGCAAGCCCCCTTCCCTGACACTAAGGGCGAGACTCGTCGGCCCCGCCCTATTGATCAACGGCTTCCAGTGTGAAGGGTAGAAGGGCTAATGCAACTTCCGACTTGTTTAACCTCGGTCAGGAGCGAGATACGGTGTTCGGGAGGACCTCGAGGAGCGCTACGCGGCTCTCACGAGGCTCCTGGCAGCCAAGCAGGCAGGCTAGAGGCCGGGGCGCACGGCTCCGAGTAGCGCTCCCGGATTATCCCGCTTAAGCCGAAGTCGAGGAATGAGGGGGCACCGCGCCGCCGGGTTCGTATTCGCCCTTGCCGAGTACGGCGAACGTGAAGGCGAACAGGAAGATCAGTACCGCGATCAGGATCGCGAATGCCAGACGCTCGCGCAACAACGAATCTCCTCTCTGAAGCCTCGTGATGACACCATTCTATACCAACCGACGCGCCCGGGTAATGTACAATGTAGCAACGTGTAGCAGTCTCGTCCAATAAAGGATCGAATATAAGCATCTTTTTTACAAAGATCTCCGGAAATGGGGGTAGGGATGGACGTTGATCCTTCCTTTCCTGAGTACACAGAGCTGCAGGAGAGGGAGTGCCGGAAGCTACTGCAGCTCCTGGATGACATGGGCATAGCCACTGCTGACCGGACCTACGCACCCGGGGACGCCGTCTACCGTGAGGGGGAATACGGCGACGCCCTGTACGTGCTCACCTCCGGCGTCTTGAAGGTCTTCCGGCCCTATTCGGGGAGCAAAGAGGCTACTTTACGGTTGCTCAGGCCCTGGGACATCTTCGGCCACCTGGCGTTCGAGGGCGAGGCGAGGCAACGCGCCTATGTCGAGGCCGTCACTGAGTGCAGGGTGACCAAGGTACCCAAGGTGTTCGTCGAGCGGGCCATCCGCCGCGAGCCGCAAGTTGCGTTCAGGCTGATGACCCTGCTCGAGCTCCGCCTCGTGCAGTACGAGGAGCTGGTCAAGTGCCTGCTGCCTCGCGAGACCGAGGTCCGGCTCGCCAACCTGCTGCCGATCCTGGCTCAGAAGTTCGGCGAGAGGAGGGACGGAGAGGTAACCATAGACCTCCGGCTCACCCACCAGGACCTCGCGGCGATGGTAGCCTCGACCCGGGAGTCGGTGACGAAAGTGCTCAACGAGATGCGTAACCGCGACCTGATAGAGATCGAAGCCGGCCGCATAACCCTCAAGGACTCGCGCGCCCTCGCCGAGCTGGGACGGCCTTGAAAAGCATTTCAGCCACTCTGTGCGCTGACCCTGGCTGAAGTTCTGACGAGGCCTCATGCGTGCTGACAAACGAAACCCGTAAGGGCGTAGCGTGCTGACAAGCCGACTGGAGGGAGGCGTGCTGAAGTGCTTGAGGTCCTGGAGGCTATACTGCTCGGCGTGGTGCAGGGGCTCACGGAGTTCTTGCCCGTCTCCAGCTCGGGGCACCTGCTTCTCGGGCAATACTTCCTGGGGCTGGACCAGGACCGCTTCGGGCTTCCCTTCGACGTCGCCCTGCACCTCGGCACGCTCGTCGCCGTGGTCTCCTTTTTCTGGCGTGATCTGCTTCGTATGGCCGGGGCGTTTGCGCGCTCGCTCACGCCCGGCGGAAGGGACTTCTCCGACCCGGACCAGCGGCTGGCGTATCTCATTCTGGCCTCGACCATTCCTGCGGCCCTGATCGGGTTCTTCCTGGAGGACTTCTTCGAGACGTCCGTGCGCAACCCTTGGGTTGTGGTCTTCAACCTAGTGCTGGTCGGTGTGCTGTTTATCGTTGGTGAGGCTGTGGGAAGCAAGACCCGAGGGGCAGACAAGCTGAGGTTCTCGGAGGCTATAGGTATCGGGCTCGCGCAGGCGGCGGCGCTCGTCCCCGGAGTCTCGCGCTCCGGGGCAACGATCACGCTCGGGCTCTTCCTGGGTCTGCGGCGCGAGGAGGCGGCCCGCTTCTCGTTCTTGATGAGCGTCCCCATCATCGCGGGGGCCGGCTCGCTGCAGCTAACCCAGGCGGTGTCGGAGGGGATGGGACGTTCCGAGGCGCTCATGTTCGCGGCGGGCTTCGTCTCCTCTGCCGTGGTCGGGTACCTGGCGATCAAGCTCTTCCTGCGCTACGTGGTCCACCACTCCCTGCGTGCCTTCGCCTACTACCGCTTCGGGCTCGCCGCCGTCGTTGCGGTAATATTGCTGGTCCCTTGAGTGCGCAATTTTTTTGACATCTACCGCGTACATTTGGTACTTTTACACTGTTATGCGGGTTGCGGTCTCGGCTTTTGGGCGATTTACCGGGGAGGGGCGTGCCCATCCCGGATGCGCGGCCACGCTCCTCCTGCGCTGAACGTCGCGTAGACTCCCACCGAAAGGCCGTACTTGATGTTTCCCTCCGACGCGTTGAACGAGAACACAGCCGAGAGCGTGGTGAAGCCGGATCTCCGCTCCCAGAAAGGGACCAAGGACGAGATGGAGGCGCTGCGAGCCGGGATAGACGAGGTGGACGAGAAGATCGTACGTCTGCTAGATCAGCGGGCGCGGTTGGCGCGCAGGATCGGGGAGATCAAGCAGGAGAACGGGCTCGAGGCCTATGCGCCAGCCAGGGAGCGGGCGGTGCTTGACCGCGTGAGGTCCCTCGGGGCTGGTGACTTCCCGATGCGTGGGCTCCAGGCGGTCTTTCGCGAGATCATCTCCGGCTCCATCACGCTCGAGGCGCGCCTGAAGGTCGCCTACCTCGGTCCCGAGTCCACTTTTACCCACGAGGCGGCGCTGCGCTCGTTCGGGGCGAGCGTGGAGCTGGAGCCGCAGACGACGGTTGCAGAGGTCTTCACCCGCGTGGAGCGCGGCGAGGCAGAGCACGGCATCGTCCCGGTCGAGAACTCGATGGAGGGCGCCGTTACCCACACCCTGGACGAGCTGATGAACAGCCCCTTGAAGATCTGTGGCGAGGTCTACCTGCCCGTCTCGCAGAACCTCATCTCCTCCGAGCCTGCCCTGGATCGCGTACGGGTTGTCTGCTCGCATCCGATGGCCCTCTCCCAGGCGGCGGCCTGGCTGCGCCACCATCTCCCCGGCGCGCGCCTGGAGGAGGTCGAGTCGACCGCGCAGGCGGCCCGCCGCGCCGCCGGAGAGCCGGGAGTGGCCGCGGTCGGTAGCGCTCTGGCAGCCGAAGCGCACCACCTGAACGTGCTAGCCCGCAGCATCCAAGACGCCCGCGCCAACGCCACGCGCTTTATCGTGCTCGGCCGCGCCTGGGCCGGGAGGACGGGTACGGACAAGACGAGCGTCGTCTTCTCTGTCAAGGACCGCCCCGGCGTGCTGCGCGACGCGCTCGCGGCCTTTGCAGAGGAAGGCATCAACCTGACACGCATAGAGAGCCGCCCGAGCCGCAAGCGGGCCTGGACCTACGTATTCTTCGCGGACTTCGTTGGGCACCCCGAGGACGAGCGGGTGCAGCGCGCGCTCGAGGCGCTCGAGGAGCATTGCCCTTACGTGAGCCTCATCGGAGCGTACCCCGCGATTCCTCCTGAGATGATCTACTAGAGAAGGATGGACTTCAAGGCCGCCGCGCGGGAGGTCCTAAAGGAGATAGGCCATCCGCTCCACTACTCCGACATAACCGAGATCGCGCTCGAGAGCGGCTACCTGAGGAGCGTGGGGCGTACGCCGCAGAACACGATGAGAGCCCGGCTCTCCGTGGACGTCCGGGACAACCCCGAGAGCCCGTTCTTCCAGTCTGCTCCTGGCGTCTACGGCCTCAAAGGTCCACTTTGAGCGCCCCGAAGATGCTGTATATTGGACGTTCGGAGGGTCAAAACTCATCGAGGAGAGAATATGGTTGAGGTAGCAAACAGGGCCGTCGAAGCCGCCTGGAAGATAAGAAACCTGGAGGACTACGACAGGAGGCTCGAGCGGGCCGCCGCGAGGGCAGACGAGCTCGCCAGAGAGCACGAGACGGCTGCGCTCGTGATCTACGAGGCGGCCCTGGCTACGAGCGGGCGTCCGCGCGAGGAGGTGCGCGAGCTGGTACGCAGCTTCCGCGACACCTTCGAGGACGAGGAAGAGCCGCTTACGATCCCCCGTACTAGCGGCAACATGAACGTCGAGGACGACTCGTGGTTCTTCGGCGACGAGCACTTGCGGGTACTGACGGGGCGCCTGCTCGGCCAGTTCCAGCACAGAGTGGCCCAGTACAACTATATCGACGAGCGCGAGGTCCTGAGGCGCTGGGCCGATAGCTACGACACGCGGCTCTTCATCCGGCGGCGCATCTACGAGACCGAGCCGGTGGTGGGGGTGGTGGAGCGTTTTGATCTCCGGCAGATCCAGTACCTGCGCCTGATCGCCGGAGGGAACACCCTCGTTCCCTCCGAGGACGCCGCACGAGCCCTCGAGGCCCTCGGCTACGAGGCTGGCGCGGACGACTACGCGGTCCTGGCCCGTGCCGAGGAGCTCGCGCTCTACCTCGAGCTTCCGGCCCCTATAGTAGGGGAGTTGCTCGAAGATCTCGGTCGCGAGGGCTACACGGACTTCCCCGAGCCGCCACGCGAAGCGGTACGGCCCGAAGAGCCGGCGGAAGGCGCCGAAGAGGATGGCGTCGCGTCGGAGGGCGGAGAAGTGAGCGGAGGCGCCGCAGCTGAAGCGAGGGAGGAGAAGCCGAGCCCTGGGGAGAGGGCAGCCCGCCGCAAAGTCCGTAAGGACTCCGGCAAGGGAGAGGAACCCACCAGGGTGCAGGACCCGCAGGCCAGGGACACTCCAGGGGTCGAGCAGGAATCCGGTAGCAAGAAAGACCCCGACGCCCCCGAGACGGGACGAAGCGGGGCGTCGGGGTCCTCGGATCGGAAGGCCGACTCCTGAATCAGGCGGCGAGATGTTAGAATGCGCATCAACATCGGTGATGGGTCGTGAATCGAACGCTTAACACATCGCATCAAGACGAAAATCTGAGACGTAATAAGGAGCGGGCGGCAGCATGGCAGATTCCAAAAAGCGTATAGCGTTAAAACCTCACATGGAGCAGATCAGGGAGTGGGTGGAGGACGGCAAGTCGGACGACTGGATCGCCGACGCCCTTGGTACAAGCGCCTCGTCGGTGCAGTCGTTCCGCTCCCGCAACGACATCTACCGCCGCGAGCGAGGTCCCCGCGAGCCAGAGAGCGTCTTCGAGGGCGTCCTCGACCACGGGGAACGCGACGGCTGGGGGCTGTGGCTGGACCCGGCCATCGCCGAAGACCCCATCTGGAAAGAGCATTGGGTTGGCGTGGAGGCGGTGACCGTCAAGGTGGCCGAGGACTCGATAGTGCTCGAGGCCGACACGGAGGGAACCGCGGCGGCATCCACCGGTGGGATCAGGCCGGTCGTCCAGGTTCCCCTCGACGGCCAGGCGGAAAACTCCGACGGGCCGCCGCGAGAGCGCGGGCGCGTCAAATGGTTCGACGCGGAGAAGGGCTACGGGTTTCTCGTCCGGCCGACGGGCGAAGACCTCTTCGTCCACCACTCGGAGGTCCAGGGTGACCCCTCGTCTCTCTCGCCCAACGACGAGGTGGAGTACGAGGTAGGGCAGAACGACCGTGGCCCGAACGCGCGTCGCGTCCAACCCACGAACTAACCCAGGCCCTCACTCCGTTACGGAGGGTCGCGGGGTGGATGAGAGGTGCCGCGTGGAAGCGAGCTCCAGCAGCCGGGGCTCGCCGTTCTTTGCCCATCCAATGCGCGTTATCGAGGCGTTCGCCGCCCGCACGGTGCCGGGCAATACCCCGGACCCGAAGCGGTCCCTCAAGAATGCCCGCATTGCGCCGCCGTGGGAGACGACGACGAGGCGCGCACCCGCATCGTGGCGGGCCCGAATGTCGGAGATCGCCTCCTCGAACCGCGCCAAGACCTCCTCGTCTGTCTCGGCCCCGACCAGCGTCCAGCGCTCCTCCTCCGGCAACCCGAGCAGCTTCCTCGTTAGCTCGGGGTTGCGCGTCTCCCGCTCCGCGTGAGTGGTCCCTTCGAGCGAGCCCCCGTGCCGCTCCATGAGACCCGCTATGGGGACGATTTCTCCTGTGAAACCTGCCTCGCGGGCGATTATCTCGGCGGTCTCGAAAGCCCTGCCGAGCGGGCTGGAGTAGATGGCGTCGAACGGCTGGCCGGTAATCGCATTCCCCACGAGGCGCGACTGCAGACGACCCTCCTCGGAGAGAGGAAACTCCATCTGCCCTTGCCAGACGCCGCTCGCGTTCGCCGTCGATTGGCCATGGCGGATCAGGAAAATCTCTTGTTCAGGCATGGCGGTAAGCTTAGTATATCGCTCCCGCTTTCGGCAACTTCCTCCGGTTGCTAGAATCTGCGGGTTCGACCGCGACAGGGGAGACTCACCCGGATGCAGTGGAGCAACGGCGGCGATACGCCAGAGGAGGTTTCCGTCGGACCCATCCGACTGGAGCGCGATGCGCCGCGTCCGGCGACTATCCTCAAGGTAGCCACCGAGCTGGAGGAGCGCGGCGCCGAGATACGCGAGCTGTTCAAGGAGATCCGGGCCCCCTGGGGGGAAGTGGCGTTGCCGATACACCTGGTGCGCGGCGGGCGGGACTTCTTCGTCGAGGTCGAGACAGGTCCCTGGGAGCCCGGAACGTCCGAACAGGTGGTAAACAAGGCGGCCGTTCTGCGGGACTCGGACTACGCGGGCGCTGGGCTGGAGATACTGAGCGCTTACCCCGTGCCGCGGGAGGTCGAGTTTTTCTTCGGCCGGTCGCCCGCCGCCCTGCTCCAGCTGGCCCTCGTCCGCGTGACCGCTGACAGGCCCGAGGAAGCGGCCGAGCTGTTCCGGGAAACCGCGAGCGTCCAGTGCAGTGTGGACCTCGACTACGAGCCGGAATATCTGCCGCTGGTCGAGGAGTTGGTGATGGCAGCTCTGGACGAGGACGAGGAACCGCCGATCCTCGACGCTCTCGTCGTAGGGTTGGGCTGCTTCGTGGGGGAGATCATCCGCCGCCACGCCAACCCCCCTGGCGCCTGGCGCCCCGACGAAAGCTGGGGCGAGGGCCCGGTGATCGAAGCCGGCTGGCTGGTCCTGGACCCAATAGGCAAGTCACGCGCCTTCCTCCTCGAAGGCGCGGACGACTCGATAGCCTTCTACGCCGACTACGTTCTCGAGCAGCTCACAACCGGCCCGGAATAGCAGGCACTGCTCAAGCGCAGCGGCGGCGCAGCTCGCGGACAATGTGAGAGGAGTCCACGAGAACCTCGTCGTCTATGGTCAGGATCGGGATCGCTCGCTGCCCGGAGAGGCGTATCACCTCGTCCCGCCCATCAACGTCGGCGTCCACAACCTCGTAATCCAAGCCCAACCTCTCGAGCTCTCTCTGTACTATCCGACAGTATGGGCAGTAAGCACCCGTGTATAGCTTTATCTCCGCGGTCTTGCATAGCGTCGCATCCATTTTTCATTCCCTCCAGGTTGTACCCGACAATTATTATATCCGATCAAACAGATTGTAAACCTTGACGACCGGCGTCCAGGAGGAGGAAGATCCGAGGAGTGCTCTAGGCTTCGAACTCGACTACGAGCTCCACCTCGACTGGCGAGTCGAGCGGCAACTCTGCGACGCCCACGGCGGATCGGGCGTGCAGGCCGGCCTCTCCGAATAGCTCGCCTATAAGATCCGAGGCTCCGTTGACTACCCGCGGCTGGGCGTTGAAGCCGGGGGCTGAGGCGACGAAGCCTGTCACCTTTACGACGCGGCCTATCCCGTTCAGGCCGCCGGCCTCGGCAGCGGCGGCAGCGAGGCCGTTTAGCGCGCAGAGGCGGGCGGCTTCGTAGGCTTCGTCGGCCGAAACTGCGTCGCCGACCTTACCCCTTATGCGGAGCTCCCCGTTCTCGAAGGGGAGTTGGCCTGCGGTGAAGATGAGGCTCGCGGTACGGGTTGCGGAGACGTAGGCGCCGGCCGGCTCGGGTACGGCGGGCAGCTCGAGGCCGAGTTCGCGGAGGCGGGTTTCCGGGTCGGGGGACACCTAGCGCAGGGCCTCCTCGTATTCGGTGGGATCGTAGATAAGAGGGTAGCCGTCGGCCAGGGTCTCGCCTGCGGTGACCTCGCCGACGATGACCGTGTGGTCCCCGGAGCGGAGTGTGTCCATGACCCTGCAGTCGAGGTAGGCCAGACAGTCCAGGAGGAACGGCGAGCCCCCCGGAGTCAGGCCGTAAGGGACGCCCTGGAGCTTGTCATGGTACTCGCCACTTGTGTCCGAGAAGTGGGTTGCGACGTCGACCTGGTCGTCGCGCAGGGCGCTAAGGGCGAAGGTCGAGCTCTCAAGGATCAGGTCGTGAGAGTAGCGGTCTTCGCGGACGGCGACGGCCACGCACGGGGGGCGTTCGGAGGCATGCATCACCCAGGAGGCGGTCATCGCGTTGGACTGGCGGCCGCGCCTGGTGCCGAGCACGTAGACCCCGTGGGTCAGGTTGCGCATCGCACCGAGTATTGAGCCGCGGTCGTGAGGGCCGCTATCCACCTTTCTCCTCTTCCGGGGAATCCACTTGGAGGTATTCTACCAACATGAGTGGGTATAGATTCTTGCTATGTCGCTCTCCGGAGGTGTGTCGACGTGGAATTGAGCGCTTCGCTCGTCTGGTTCGGGGTCCTGCAGACCTTCATCTACCTGCTCTTTATCAGGACCATCGACCTCTACGAGCGCGAGCCGCTGCGTTACGTGTTGGCCGTGTTCATCTGGGGCTTCGCGGTGGCTACGACCATCTCGCTGGTCTTCAACACCCTGGCCCAGATCACGTTCGATGTGCTCGTCAGCAGGCAGGAGGCGAACTTCCTGACGGCTGTCTTCGTGGCGCCCGTAGTCGAGGAGTCCAGCAAGGGACTCGCGTTGTTAATAATCTTCGTCATCGCCTACCTGGCTTCGCGCAGGCGCCGCCTCATCGAGTTTGCGGGTGTGATGGACGGCATCGTGTACGGGTCGGCTGTCGGTTTCGGCTTCGCTCTCGCCGAGGACATACTCTACGGGTTGCAGTTCGGCGCGGAGACGTTCCTGGTGCGCCGGATCCTCGGCGGCTTCGGCCACGCCGCGTTCACCTCGTTGACGGGAATCGGGATCGGCCTTATCCCCTTCGTCAACAACAGGGCGCTGAGGGTCCTTCCGCCGTTGCTCGGGCTCCTTGGCGCAATCCTCTTGCACGCGACCTTCAACTTTCTGGCTACGACGATGGGACCCGTAGCCTACCTATTTATGTTCATCGTCGTGCTCCTGTACGTAGTCCTCATCATCGTGTGGCTAACAATCGAGCGGCGCTGGATACGGGACGAGCTGCGAGAGGAGGTCGAGAAAGGCATCATAAGTCCGGAGGAGTACGCCATCCTCCCGACCGCCTTCCGCAGGACTGGTTACTACGTCAGGCTCATCCTCAGGGGACACCTGGGCGAGTGGTCCAGAGCGCGGAAGGTGCACTCGGCCGCCGTGGACCTCGCCTTCGCCAAACGCCTCGCCCGCCGCTGGCCAACACCCACCTGCCAGGAGCGGGTCGAGGCTCTGCGGCAGAAGATCCAGGACCTGAAGGCCCAGGCGGCGACCCGGGTGAGCACCTGAGTCCTCGCACCGACGCATCCGGGGTGATACTCGCCGGCGGGAAGAGCCGGAGGATGGGCCGCGACAAGCTCCTCCTCGAGGTGGGAGGCGTGCCCCTTCTCAACCGCGTCCACGACATCCTCGCCAGGCGGTGCGCGGAGGTGATACTGGTAGGGGGCGGCCCCGCGCGGCTCGAAGGGGTCAGGCAGGTGCAGGACGAGCGAACAGGCGGCCTGGGGCCGCTGGCCGGGATCGAGGCTGGCCTCGCCGCCGCAGAGAACCAACTCGTCTTCGTCGCCGCCGCCGACCTGCCTTTCTTGCCCGCGGAACTGGTCGGCTTCGCGCTCGAACGTCTCGAGGAACGCGGCGCCCTTGCCGTAGTGCCGCGGCACGGGACCACCGCGCACCCGCTGTGCGCTGCCTACGACGGCCGTATACTGCCGCGGGTGCGGTCGGCGCTCGATGGCGGGGTGCGCTCCGTACGCCAGTTCCTCGACAGCCTGAACAGGGTGGACTACGTAGAGAGAGAGTTGCAGCGGTTCGGAGATCCCTACCTCTACCTGATGAACGTAAACTCGCCGGATGACCTGGACCGGGCGCGGGCGGGCGTGCCTTGAAGCCGCCGTCTTCCCAGCGTGTCTTTGGGTGGATCCGAACGCTGGTCGACGTCTACCGGGGTGGCGCGCCGCCGCCGGGCGATGCGCCCGAGGAGATCCAGGTCGCCGTAGTGCTCGGTACGGAGGTGCTCTCGGGCGGGAGGCCGAGCAGGACGCTCGCGGCGAGGGTCAGGCACGCGGCCGGGCTCTACGAGCGGGGCAGGGTGCGTCTGATCATCGCCACCGGCGGCCTCGGGAAGCATCCGCCTGCGGAGGCCGAGGTCATGGGACGCGTGCTCGGGGAGGAGGGGGTGCCGGATCACGCCGTGATGCTCGAAGATATGGCTCTCAACACGTGGGACTCGGCCCGTTTCGTTACGGGAATGGCGAAGAGGCTCGGCGTAAGCGACGTGCTGGTGGTCACCGACCCGCTGCACTGCGTCCGGACGGTGGCGGCCTTCGAGCGGGCTGGGCTTGGGGCGTGGGCGGAGCCGGTGTACGACAGCCCGATGTGGCGCGGCAGCTGGGCGCGGCTGGGGCAGTTCGTCAGGGAGCTGGGAGCGCTGGTTTGGTACAGGATAAGGTACGGGGTAGGTACGCGCTCCCGGCGGTAGCGGTCGGGGTGCTCGCCGTCTCGGCGGCGGCCATTTTTATCCGGCTCGCCGAGGCGCCGGCCATCGCCGTAGCCTTCTGGCGCTGCGCGCTCGGGGCGGCGCTGCTGTTGCCGCCCGCGCTCGTGCGGCGGGATCGGTTCCCGAGGGGGCGGGACCTGTGGGTGGGGATAGCGTCTGGCATCGCGCTGGGGGCGCACTTCGGGTTCTGGATCTCCTCCCTCGACCACACGAGCGTGGCGGCGAGCGTCGTCCTCGTCTCCACACAGCCGGTGTTCGTGGCGATCCTGGCGTATTTGATCTTCGGGGAGCGCACCTCGCCGCTCTCCTTCGCCGGCATCCTCGCCGCCCTGGTGGGCACGGCCATCATCGCGGGTGACGATACCGTGGGGTCGGCGGCCCTCCTTGGCAACGCGCTCGCCCTCGCCGGGGCGGTTACGGTGGCGGTCTACGTCCTGGTCGGGCGCTATTCGCGCACCGGGGGCATTGGGGTCCTGCCCTATTCTGTGGTGGTGTACTCCGCCGCCGCGCTCGCGCTCCTGCCTGTGGCGCTCGTCCTCGACGTCAGGCTCTGGGGATACTCGGGCGAGACCTGGTTCTGGCTCTGGGCGATAACGCTGGGCCCCCAGCTCATGGGCCACACCGTCTTCAACTGGGCGCTCCGCTACGTCGAGGCGTCGGTGATCTCCGGCACGATCCTCGCCGAGCCCGTCATCTCGTCGCTCCTCGCCTGGCTCATACTCTCCGAGACGCCCGGCCTCCCGACTATCTTCGGCGGCTGCGTCGTGCTCATCGGTCTCTTCCTGCTCCTGCGGGGACGCAGGGTTCCTGCGGAACCAGTAGGCTAGTTATCTGCACGGCGCTTCGCGCCTTGTCAGCCAGGGTCAGCACCAAGAGAAGCTGAAATGCTGACAAGCCGACCGAAGGGAGGCGTGCTGACAAGCGAAGCCCTAAAAGGGCGGAGCGTGCTGACTTCACAAATGCACGGCGCGCGATGTTGTATTCTGGGTTTTTAGAGCCGGGTTGTATCTTCGGGAGACAATTTGGGACCGCTCAGGATCGGGTTTTTCTACGGCATTATCGCGGTGCTCGTGGCGCTGGCCGCGGATCTCCGGTTTCTCTTCATAGACCCTGAGGTCACACCCGACTGGATCCTCACCGCCATCGAGGAGTTCCGGACCCAGCTCGCCCTGACGGCGATCCTGTTCCTGGGGATTCTGGCAGCGATCCGGACGCGGCCCACGCGCGTCGACCCCGACGTCCCTTACCGCTCACTTCTACTACGCGATTGCGTGCTCGCGGCGACCGTGGTAGCCGTCATGGCCGGGCTCGCGCTCTTCGTCGCCACAGCGCTCAACGCCACGCTCTTCGCCGACGAGATACGAGCCTACGCCAGCGACGCTACGCCGAGCATAGTGGCCTACAACGAGAAGGTGGCCGGACGGCTCGAAAACCCGCCTCCGCTCCCTCCGGCCGCCGACATCGAAGAAGACCTCCAACCCCCGGTCCTGCGGGACCTTGGCCGCTCCCTCGCCAACCTGGTCCTGCGCGCGGTGATCGTGGGAGCCGCTGGCGCGGCAGTCGGCCTGGTTCGGGGAAGGTCCGGTAACTCGGGCGGCCCGAAACCGCGCCAGGAATGAGACCGGGGCGTGGAGGAGAGGTCGCGGCGGCGCTCCTCGTGGACGCTCTGTTCGGCGAACCGCCCGAGGATCTGCACCCGACCGTCTGGATGGGGCGCGCGATCTCGGCCTTCGAGAAGCGAGCGTTTAAGGCGAACAGTCCCCGAGTTCGGCGCCTTGCGGGCGTCGCGCTGGCCTCCGCGGTCCCTACACTCGTCTACCTCTTGGTCCGTATCTCCCTCGTCGTCACGCCCAGGCCCCTCCGTGGAGCCCTTGGCGCGACCCTGATCTCAACCTCCCTCTCGATGCGCGGCCTCAGCAGGGCCGCCAGAGCCGTAGAGCACGAGCTCCTCGAGGGCGACCTCGAACGGGCGCAAGCCAGCGTTGGTGCGCTGGTCGGCCGTGACACGGAGGGCCTCTCGAAGGCCGAGATCTCGCGCGCCGTGGTCGAGTCCGTGGCCGAGAACGCGAGCGACGGCGTCATCGCCCCTATGCTTTACGGCTTCTTGTTCGGCGCGCCGGGAGCGCTGGCTTACAGGGCCGTAAACACGCTCGACTCGATGGTTGGCTACCGGGTCGGCCCGTACGCGGAGCTCGGCTGGGCCCCGGCGCGGCTCGACGACCTGGCCAACCTTGCGCCGGCCCGTGCCACGGCCGTCGCGGCCGCCGCGGTCTCCGGGAAGCCGATCGCCACGGTCGCGACGGCTCGGCGCTACGGACCGCTCACGACGAGCCCCAACGCCGGCTGGGCAGAGGCAGCTTTCGCGGGCGCGCTCGGTCTCAGCCTTGGCGGGGCCAACTCCTACGGAGGCGCGCTCCGGCTGGGCGCGATCCTGGGCGACGGCAGGCGTCCCGCACCGGAGGACATCCGGCGCGCCGTGAGGCTCATGCGCCGTTGCTGCGCGCTCGTCGCCGGAACCGCCGTCGTCGCAGGAAGGCTCCGTCGTGGTTGAAGGTTGGGCGGAGCACCCGGGCGGCCGCCACCACGGGGCGCACGGGGCCGCGGCTTCCAGGTCCCTCGACGTCGCGGAGCGGGATCTCCTGGACTTCAGCCAGAACGTCAACCCTCTCGGGCTCCCTGCCGAAGCCATGGAGGCTGCGCGGAGGGCGCTCCGCGAGGATGCCGGCCACTACCCGGACGCCGGATACCGGCTGCTACGCGACGCGCTGGCTGCGTATCTCGGCGTCTCGCCCGCGAAGATACTGCCCACCAACGGGGGCGCCGAGGCGCTGTTCCTCGCCGCCCGCGGCGCCCGCGAAGGGGGCAAGGCATTGATCCTGGAGCCTACCTTCAGCGAGTACGCCGCGGCAGCCCGGGCCGCCGGCCTGGAGCCGGTGCGGCGCGTGGCCAGAAGCTCAGACGCTGCATTCCGCTTCGATGCCGCCGTCCTCGAGGATCTTGACGGCGTGAGCCTGGTCTTCCTGTGCAACCCGAACAACCCGACTGGGGATGCTCTCGAAAGGACAGAGGTTCTCGAGGTTGCCTACAGGGTGCTCGGGAACGGCGCGGTACTCCTGGTAGATGAGGCCTTCGCCGACTTCGCGCCCGAGATCAGCGTCGTGGCGGAGGCGGGCGGAGACCTCTACGTCGCTCGCTCGTTCACCAAGTTCTTCGGGATGCCCGGCCTGCGGCTGGGCTGCCTGGTGTGCGCAACCCCCGGGTCCCTCCAGAGCTTTCAGCCCTCGTGGCCCGTGAACGCGGTCGCAGCCGCTGCAGGCACCGTGGCCGTCAAAGACCAGAGCTTCGTGGACGCCTCCGTGGCGGAGGTGA
>JBJMIY010000236.1:0-10822 GCA_045806605.1 Rubrobacteraceae bacterium | reverse complement strand
CCTCGAAGGAGCCCGCATAAGACCCGAAGAAGTGCTTCCCATAGCATCAGGCGTGCTCCTCACGAACGTGCCGTTCCTGATCTACTTCGTCCTCTTCCTCCCCACTACGGCCGTCCTCTGGATGCTCCTCTACGCGCTGCTCTTCGCCGGCTACTCGGTCCCGCCCGCGCGCTTCAAGGCCCGTCCGTATCTCGACTCTTTTAGTAACGCGGCCTACGCCTTCCCGCTGGTCTTCGTGCCGCAGGCGCTCTATGCGCCCGTCGTGTGGCCTGCTGCCTTGGGGCTCATGGCGTGGAGCGTAGCCAAGCACACTTTCGACGCCGTCCAGGACGTGGACGAGGACAGGAGGTCGGGCATCGAGACCACGGCGGTCCGGCTCGGGCCGAAGGGCGTAGTGCTCTGGAGCGGCTCCTTCTGGGCGCTCGCCACCGCGTGTTTCGCGCTCGTCAATACACCCGTCGCGCTCGTGAACGCCGCGATAGCCGGCGCGCTACTGTACGCTCTCTACAGAGACCCGACGCCGGAGACGGGGCGCAGGCTCTACAAATTCTCTATCGCCTTCCCTTACGTGGCCGGGACGGTCGCGGGCGTACAGCTCGTCGCGGCGCTCTCGCTAGGACTGTACCCGTGAAGCGCCTCGTCGTGGTAGGCGGCGGCATCGGGGGGCTCGCGGCTGCCGCCCTGCTCGGGCGCGCAGGCCACAGGGTAACTCTGCTCGAGGCCAGCGGCTGGCTCGGCGGCAAGAGCCGGCGCATCGAGCTCGACGGCCAGCGCATAGACACGGGCCCCGCCATCGTCACCTTCCCGGGGGTCTGGGAGGAGTACCTGAGGCGCTGGGACGGGCTTGCTGGAAGAGACGGCGGAGCCCCTGAGATAGCGGACCTCAGGCTGAAGCGGTTGCCCGAGGTGGGCACCTACCACCACGGGGGCGCTGTCTGCTCGCTGCCCGTGCCCGAGGGACATCCGTGGCGGGAAGCGTGGGAGCGGTACGTCGGGGTCCACGGGGGGTTGGGGCCGGAGATCACTCGCCTCCTGACGACGGACTGGCACGAACCAGAGCTCCGTCCTGCGCTCGTGCGCCTGCTCCGTCTCTACGGGACGAGACCGACAACCAGGAGCTACCTGGACAGCCTCGGGTGGCTGCCTGAGAGGTTGAGGGAGATCCTCGCCATCCACACCCTCAACGCGGGTATAGGACCTTCTCGAACCCCCGCGCTCTACGCAAGCATGCCGGCGGTCATGGCAACGGAAGGGGTGTGGGTGCCTGAGGGAGGAGTATACGAGATCGCGCGGGCGCTCGAGAGGCTCGCCCGTTCGAGCGGCGTGGAACTGAAGACGGGGGAGCCTGTACACAAGATCAGGCCCGGGAAAGTGTTCACCTCTGATGAGCAATACACCGCCGACGCGGTAGTGAGCGGACTCGACCCCGAGCGGCTGAGCAGGCTCCTCGAAGGCGGCCGGAAGAGACCGGCGGGGAAGCTATCATGCTCGGGGATAGCTATATACGCGGCCATCAAGGGCGAGTTACCTGCGAGTCTCTCGACCCACGGCGTCGTGCTCCCCTCGGACCCAGCCGCGCTGTACGCGAGCCTGGAGGCGGTGGAGGAGCCCGACGAGACTATGGCTTTCGTGGACTACTACCGGCCCGGCGAGCCGTACCCGAACCGGGGGCACGTGCTGGCGCTGGGGCTGACCGCCCCGGCAAACGGCCGGGAGTACGGGCTCGAGGACGCCTTCGTCGCGCGGGAGGTAGAGCGGGTGTCGCGTGTGATCGGACTCCCGAAGCCGGCCACGGAGTATTTTGGCGAACATGAGATCCTGCACCCGCGGTACTTCGGAGCCTGGGGAAGCGCCGGCGGGGCGCTCTACGGTGCGGTCAAACCCTTCTGGATGACCGGGCCGCTGCACCGCCCGCGGTACTCGGATCGCAAGAGGCCCTGGCTGTGGCGGGTCGGAGCTTCGGTCCACCCTGGCGGCGGGATACCAGCGGTCCTTGGCGGCGCCATGATCTCCTCCAGCAGGCTGCTCGGGTTTCTGGGTAAATAAGAGGGCAGGCGAGCACGGAAAGGAACCAGTCGGCATGAACCTTGGGGAGCAGCGCGACCTGTTCGAGATACCGAAGGAGATCTCCTACCTCAACTGCGCCTACATGTCGCCCCAGCTTCGCTCGGCGCGGGAGGTCGGCGAGCGTGTGGTGGCGCGCAAGTCCCGGCCCTGGGAGATAACGCCCGAGGACTTCTTCGAGGACGCCGAGAAGTCCAGGGAGCTGTTCGCGCGGCTCGCCGGCGGGGATGCGGACGGCGTCGCCCTCGTCCCGTCCGTCAGCTACGGTATCGCCGTCGCCGCGGCGAACGTACCCGTGCGGGAATGGCAGAAGATACTGTTGCTGGAGGACCAGTTTCCCTCGAACGTCTACTCGTGGCGCGAGCTCGCGCAGCGCAGCGGCGCGGACCTGGTGACAGTACCCCGCCCCACCGATCACGACTGGACCTCGGCCGTGCTCGACCATCTCGACGAGAACACCGCCGTCGTCGCCGTGCCGAACTGCCACTGGACGGACGGTTCGCTGCTCGACCTCGTCAGGATTAGCGAGCGCGCCAGGGAGGCCGGGGCTGCGCTCGTGGTGGACGCCATACAGTCGCTCGGGGCTCACCCGTTCGACGCGCGCGCGGTACGGCCGGACTTCCTGGTCGCCTCCGCGTACAAGTGGCTGCTCGGGCCGTACGGGGTCGGCTTCATGTACGCCGCGGAGGAGTGGCGGGACGGGACGCCCATAGAGCACAACTGGATCAACCGCCGCGGCACCGAGGACTTCTCGCAGCTCGTGGAATACGAGGACTCCTTCCAGCCCGGCGCCCGACGCTACGACGTCGGCGAGCGGAGCAACTTCGCCCTGCTCCCGATGGCGAACGAGGCGCTGCGCCAGATCCTCGACTGGGGCGTCGAGAACGTCTCCGAGACCATCGGAGGGCTGACCGACCTCATCGAGAGAGAGGCCGGAGATCTCGGCATCGAAGCGGTACCGGCGAAGAGCCGGGCGCGGCACATGGTCGGGCTCAAGCTCGGCTCGGCCGCCCCCGAAGACCTCGCCGCCCGGCTCGCCGCAGAGGGCGTCTTCGTGAGCGTGCGCGGCAACAGCATGCGCGTCTCGCCACACGTCTACAACACCGAGGAGGACGTAGAGCGCCTCTTCGAGGTTATAGGGCGTACGATAGCCTGACGCTCGTTCGTTCCTTTCTCGTGCCGGAAGATAGAATCTGCCGGTCGGGCGTTGTGGGAGCGGGAGGAGAGAGGGAATGCGTATCGGGCTACAGATTCCGAGCTTCACCTGGCCGGACGGAGTCGGGGGGATAGGTCCCAGGCTGGCCGAGATCGGCAGAACCGCGGACGAATCCGGTTTCGCGAGCCTCTGGGTCATGGACCACTTCTTCCAGATAAGAGGCGTCGGCGAGCCCGGGGAACCGATGCTTGAAAGCTACAGCGCCCTGAGCTTTCTCGCAGGGGTGACGCAAGGGGCGAAGCTCGGCACGCTTGTGACCGCTGTCGTCTACCGCCACCCCGGCATCCTGGTCAAGACGGTCACCGCGCTCGACGTGCTCTCGGGTGGAAGGGCGTATCTCGGCATCGGCACTGGCTGGAACGAGCGTGAGGCACTGGGTCTGGGCGTCCCGTTTCCGTCCACGCGGGAGCGCTTCGAGCGCCTGGAGGAGACGCTCCGGATCTCGAAGCAGATGTGGTCGGGAGAAGTCGCGCCCTACAAAGGCAAGCACTACCGGCTGGAGGAGCCGCTAAACAGCCCGCAGGCTTTGAGCCGTCCGCACCCGCCGATAATGATCGGGGGGATGGGCGAGAGGCGGACCCTGCGGCTCGTGGCGCAGTACGCCGACGCCTGCAACCTCTTCGCGCACGGTGGCGCGGACCTGATCCGCCACAAGCTCGGCGTCCTGCGGGGACACTGCGAGGACGTCGGACGCGACTACGAGGAGATCGAACGCACCGCTCTGGGCACTGTGAACCTCGGGGGGGACGGAATGACGGAGGACGAGGTGATCGGGCTGTGCCGCAAGCTGAGCGAAGCGGGCATACAGCACCTCATCTTCAACATGCCCAACGTCCACGAGATAAGGCCGCTCGAGACGTTCGGAGATAGGATCATCCCCGCCGTCGCCGAGCTATAGCTCGCGCCGCAGGATCGAGTAGATCTTCATGTCCCAGAAAGCGCCTTTGATGTACTCTGATTCTCTCAGGGTGCCCTCGTAGGTCATCCCGACCTTCTCCATGACCCTGGCGGAGGCGGTGTTCTCGGCTACGCAGCGGGCTTGTATGCGGTTTAGCTCCATACGCCCGGAGCCGAAGCGGATGACAGCCCGCACGGCTTCCGGCATCAGCCCCTTACCCCAGTGCTCGCGCGAGAGGACGTAGCCCAGCTCGGCGCGGGCGTGCTCGGGCGCGTAGTTCACGTCCACGCCGCAGGTGCCGATGAACGCGCCGCTGTCCTTGAGGACGACGCCCCAGCCGCCGAAGTCTCCCCTCTCGTAGCCCTCCACCGCGAAGCGCAGGAACGCCTCCGAGTCCTCCACCGAGCGGTGGGTGTCGAACAGGACGTAGCGCGTGACCTCGGGGTCAGAAGCGTATGCGAACATGTCCTGCGCGTCGTCCAGGCGCATTCTGCGCAGGAGCAGGCGCTCCGTCTCCAGCTCCGGGAGGTCGGCGAAGACCTCGCCACGGTCCACCCTGTGGCGCTGACCAGCTCTATGCTCGACCACTGCAGAAACCTTGCGCCGCCCGCCGCTCCCCCGCCTCGGACGACGGATGACGATAGAAGATCCACCCTTCGGGCATGCCCTCCTCGCAGGGATGCAGAATGAGCAACGCGAACTCCCTGGGTGCCGGCCGCCGCATCTGCTGTACGGGGTGCGATCTCACTGCGGATCAGTCCTTCCAGTCGCTCCTCAACATGATGACACCCGGCACGGTGCGGCGCATCCGGACGCAGTACTCCGCCTCGACTGCGAGGCTTCAGCTAGCCCCGGTTGGCCCGCAGGTCCTCTATCTGCCGGTCCACCTCTTCCAAAGCCCGCCCGATAGTCGTTTCCAACCTTGCCCTTCGATGGTAGGCGAGGTTGCGGGCCAGCACGCGCGCCTCTTCCAGGAGCACGCGCATGTTCCGAAGCTCCACGAGTTGTGATTCCGCCATCGGCAGTCCCGGCCTACGCCGGTCTTCTTCACTCACACCAAGTCCCCTCCTGAGAAGCGGCGCCTCGGGCGCTCCGCCCGCTCGTTACTGCGAAGCTTAGCGCATCATGACCACCCGGCATAGAGCTATCTTGAAGGTCCCCAGGATGTCGGGGGAATAAAGGGCGATACGAGCAAGCGAGTACCGTCCTCGAGAAGAACTCGACGATAGGCGAGCCGGCGTCCTAGCTTCGCTGAACTCCGGCCATTCGATTTACTTAACGCAATCTTTAGAGATAGTTAACAACAGCCTCGTGCCCGGTTTGTTAGGGTCGCTAGAAGCGACAGGGCCAGCATCGTACCCCCCTCTTGCTGGCTCGGGTTTCGCACCAACCGGGGGGTCCTACGGGACCCCAGTCCTTTTGACGCGCACACATCTGCACGGACAGAAGCCACCTGCCAGCGAGCTGGACTTTGAACGGCAAAAGTAGCATTGCGGTGTAGTCCGCCACCAGCGGGGCACGTCTTGCCTGCCCTACCTGGTCGGTCCTCAAAAATCACCCATTTGGGGGATGTGCAGCCCTACCGGGGGTTTTAAGATACTCTTGTTGCTTAAGCGGAGCGCGGGAAGCGCCAACTTCTCGCCTCCGAGAGGAGGTCGGACGGTGAGGCGAGTGATCATATTGCTTGCGGTGATCACGATAGCGGTGGCCGCGGTCGGTGGGGCGGCCCTGGCAAAAACTATACGTTGTCACGGAGGCAATTGCTTCGGCACAAACAGGGCCGACACCATTTTCGGCACAAACAGGCACGACGCCATATTCGCGAGGGGTGGCGGCGACTTTGTGACCGGCCGGGAGAGGAACGACAACCTGAACGGCCAGAACGGCAATGATAGCGCCTTCGGCGGGCGCGCGAACGACTGGGTCAAGGGCGGCAGGGGCAACGACGTGGTGAAAGGCGACCTGGGCAACGACAGGTTGACGGGAGGATCCGGCCACAACACCATAAGGGCCGGAGACGGCATGAGGGACCTCATCATCTGCGGCAACCGCAGCAGGAACTTTATCTATTTCGACCGGCGTCTGGACCGCTTCCGCAACTGCCACTTCATTCGCCGTCTCCAGGCAGGAACTCGGGGGGGATCGCCGACGACAGCTTCTATCATCGGCCTGGGTCCCTCCCAGAATTCCGGGTCCGGAGGCTCGACGGGTTCGTCCTTGGTAGGTGCGTCTACTCGAACGGGGTCGACTGCTTTCGTTCGGACCGGCTCATTACGCTTCGGCGCTAATCCGCTCGATGCTGGACCACGGCAGAAACTCGTAGCCGTGAAGATCTCCGCTGGGGTCGCGCACCTCAAGTAGCAGGCCGTTACCGTCCAGGTCGCACACGTAGCCCGCGAGGTCGTTGCCGATCCTCGCCGAGATCGAGACGAAGCTCCCCCGGCTCAGGAACCCGGGGATCTCCGGAACTCCTTCACGCATCCCTCCGTTCCTCTCACCTTCCACCGCGCCTCCTCAAGGATCTCGCCTTCCGTGCAACAGATTACAGCACAGGCAGCAGGTCAAGAACCTCGCGCCAGTCGCAGAAGCCGTGGACGTCGGCCCTCGCCACGACGAGCTCGCGGTTCCACGGCTGGATCCTGGCCGCCACCCACAGACCTGCGTCGGCGACGCGCTCGAGTGTCTCGGGACGGTCGTCCACCAGGCCGAAGGCTCCGATCTCCCGCAAGACGGCCAGCTTGTCCCCGGCCGTGATCGTGATCCCGACACCCTGGCCGAAGTGCTCCCTGAGCCATGCGTCGAGGTGCGGCTCCATGACAGCGTCGCCGTGGGTCACGAAGTGAACCTTCATGCCACGCTCGCCCTGCAAACGGTGTAACACATCCGCGGCGTCGGGGTAAAGCTCGCGGTCGCGGATCCTCTGTGGGGAGAGAACGCGGTCGAAGATCTCCGTCGTCGTCTCCTCGCCGTAGGCGTAGAGGAGGTGCGTCCAGGTGGAGACGGATTCGACGTCGAGCGTCTCGCCCGTGACCTCGAGTAGCACCTCGCATACCCTGGCGCCCGTGTTCCAGATAGTCGAATCAACGTCACAGGCCAACGTCGGCATCACCGGATCAGCTCCTCTATCGGGATCGCCTCCGTGAGGCCCGACTCAGGGTCCACGACGGCGTAGCCGGCCCCGGCCTGCCTGGCCACGAGGGCGTGCCGCCTGAGCCCTTCCCGGTCTTCTATGCTCCCGAGACGGTCGGGCAGGTCCAGGTGGGATGCCTGCTCCCTGAAAGCGCGGGCCCTCTCAGGCGAGCTGAAGAGCGGGGCGACGAGCACCTCTTCGCGCTCGACCGAGATCAGGGGCGACTCCCCTCTCTCGTCGCTTATGACGTAAAGAGGAAAGTGGACTTCCTCCTCCTCCGCGCGATGCGCCAGGTCTCCGGCGTGAAAGAGCCCCGTGCCCGCCCCGGAAACCACGAGCACGTAGTCCTGTCCGGAGGCGGCGTATACCTCGACCGCGCTCCAGTCCGCGAGCTCTACGGGCACCAGACCGGCGAGCGCCTCCAGCCCGAAAGCCCCGGCCTCCGCTGTGAACTCCTCGGCGAGATCCCGGCTCGAGAACAGGGCGCCGACCTTCGACGGCTCACCGCCCACGGGCGTCTCCCCGAAAACGTCCTCGCCATCCACTCCGGCCAGCTTGAAGAGCGGCGGCCGGGGCAGCTCGTCCAGACGCAGCTCTGGCCCGCTCACGTCCTGTACTTTGCGATCTTCTCGTACTTCAACTCCGGCGCCCGCTCGAACACCGCGACCTCCACGCCCGCGCGCCCGAGCGCGGCGGCCGCCGTAAGCCCCCCGATACCGCCGCCGATGACTATGGCCTTCGTCACCAGAGGTTCCCCGCTTGAAGCACTGAGCCGGAGCAGGCCGGTTCAGGCAGCGGCACGCCGTGAGTGGTCTGTGCGTTTGGGTGGGATCTGGTGCCGCGGAGGACTATATCAGCGACTTGGGCCTCACGAGTTGCTTCGCCACCGAGACAAGATCGTCGGGGTCGAAAGGTTTGCGCAGGACGCGGACCGAGCCGTGTGTGCGCTCCGCCAGCATCCTGGCCGCCGGGTCCTTTTTGGCTGCGGTGAGGACCACCGGTATCTTCGAGGTCTTCGGCATCGCCTTCAGGCAGTGGCAGGCCTCAACGCCCCCAACCTGGGGCATCGAGACGTCCATCACGATGAGGTCTACCCTGCGGCCGAGGGCCTCCTGAATCGCCCTCTGGCCGTCCGTCGCCTGCACGACCTTGAAGCCGGAGCCAGCGAGCGCTTCGGTGGCGGTGGCCAGCGCGACGGGGTCGTCGTCGGCGATCATTACGGTGTGTTTTCCTAGTTCCACGGCGACATATTTTACACCTGTTTAACATCCGTAACTATCCCCACAAATACCCATTTTCAAGCATCCGACGCCAGAGTCAAGATGGTCTGGAAGAGTCCTCAGCCGCCAGCGTTCAGAAAGTCAAGGAACGCGCCCGCTCGAAGCACCACATTTCGGTGCGGGCGTGAACCTTTCAACGGACCTCGGGACACCGCCTGCTAGAATAGAGGTTCCAATACTTTTGAAGGAGAGCCTGAGATGTTGACGGCCAAAAAGAGGTGAGCGTGACGGAGCAGAAGTACTTCCGCAAGGGCTTCAAGATGCGGGACGACGTGCAGCACCTCCTGGACCGGGACTACCGCTCGGAGGTGGTCGAGAGGGTCCGCGAGAACGGCAACGTCCTCGAGATCGAAGGACTCACCTTGAGGCTCGCCGACGAGTTCGGGTTCTGCTACGGGGTGGACCGGGCTGTGGATTACGCCTTCCAGACCAGGGAGAAGTTCCCGGAGAGGCGCATCCACATAACAGGGGACATGATCCACAACGCTTCGATGAACGACAGGTTGCGAGAGATGGGGATAGAGTTCCTCTCCCAGGGCTTCGACGGCCGCCCCGACGAGAAGTTCGACGCTCTAGGACACGAGGACGTGGTCCTCCTGCCCGCATTCGGCGCTCCCGTGGACTGGGTGCGGAAGCTCAAAGAGAAGGAGTGCATCGTCGTGGACACGACCTGCGGGTCAGTCCTCTCGGTGTGGAAGCGCGTCACGCGCTACGCCCAGCGGGGCTTCACGAGCATCATCCACGGCAAGTACTATCATGAGGAGACCAAGGCCACAGCATCGCAGACCACCGGGGAAGGCGGCAACGGAAAGTACCTGATCGTGCGCAACCTCGAGGAGGTCGGCCACGTCGTAGATTTTATCCTTGGCCGCATTGGTTCCGAAGATCTGAGAGAGAAGCTCGGCCACGGCATGTGCCCCGGCTTCGACCCGGACGAGGACCTGCAGAAGGTGGGCGTCGCCAACCAGACCACGATGCTCATGAGCGAGACGATGGCTGTCGGCGAGGAGCTCAGGAAGGCGATGGTCGAGCGTTACGGCGCTGAGAACCTGGAGGAGCACTTCGAGCTCTTCGACACCATCTGCTCGGCCACACAGGACAGGCAGGACGCGCTCTTCGAGCTCCTCGAGCACACGCTGGACGTCGCCGTGATCATCGGCGGCTACAACTCCTCGAACACGAACAACCTCGCGATCATCGCCGCCGAACGAGTCCCGAGGAGCTACCACGTGGCGAGCGGCGACTGCATAAACGGGGACTCTATCCGCCACAAGCCTGCCGGCACGCCGCTCGACGCCCGCGAGGAGGTAGAGGAACGAGGCTGGCTTGCCGCCGGACCGGTCCGCCTCGGCCTCACCGCCGGAGCCTCCACCCCGAACTCTCAGATCGGGCTCGCCATCGGGCGCATACTGGAAGCTCGCGGGCTTCCACTCGAGGCTGCGCTCTAAAGCGGCGTGTCAGTCTATTTCCGGGGCTGGCGGAGACTCGAGCGTGCTCTCTTCGGGCTTGAGGACGTGAATGTTGGGGAGGTTGCGGTAGGCGCCGGCGAAATCTATGCCGTAGCCTATAACGAATTCGTCTGGCACCTCGAAGCCGAGGTATCTCACACGGAGATCCACCTGCCTCCTGGAGGGCTTGGTCAGGAGCGCGCAGATCTCCAGGGAGGCGGGCTCGCGCTGGAGCAGCGTGCGCCGCAGGTAGGAGAGGGTCAGACCCGTGTCTATGATGTCCTCGACGAGCAGCACGTGCCTGCCCGTTATGTTCTCTTCGAGGTCCTTTAGTATGCGGACCACACCGCTGCTGTGGATACTCGCGCCGTAGGAGCTGACCTCCATGAAGTCGATCTCGCACGGCAACTGCAGGTGGCGCATGAGGTCGCTCAGGAAGACCACCGCGCCACGCAGGATGCCGACAAGGAGCAGCTTATCCTCCCCGTAGTCTCCCGTGATGCGCGCCCCCAGCTCGCGCACCTTATCCTGGATGTCATGAGAAGACACGAGCACAGGCCCCGTCCCGGCTATCATCCTAGAGATCATCCCCCTTCAAGGTCGCACCGTCTCCCAGCGAGGCCGCAAGACCCCGCCACAGATTAGTGGAATCTTGCGCCGGGTGCCTCAACTCCCGCGGTAGGTGCTGTAGGACCAGGGCGAGGCCAGGAGCGGCACGTGGTAGTGGGACGAAGGGTCGGCGATGCCGAAACGAACGGGCACGCGACCGAGGAAGGGCGGGTCGGG
>JBJMIY010000235.1:0-5195 GCA_045806605.1 Rubrobacteraceae bacterium | reverse complement strand
TCGCCGCCTTTCCCTCTATCGCGGGCCGTCCAAGGAGAGGGCCACGCCCCTACGGCACATCGCCCGTCGTCTCCAGGCTGCGCTGGCGCTCGAGCCCACGGTGGATGGCGCGGGCTCGCGCCTGGCCGACCCCCTCCACCTCGTCGAGATCCTCCTCTGACGCATCGAGGAGATCTTTCAGGGAGCCGAACTCCTTGATGAGGCTCTCTGCCACCCTGCGCGGCAGGCGCGGTACGCGCTCGAGCTGGCGGTACCCCCGCGGCTTGATAAAGCAGTCCTCCAACGGCCCGGACGGGCTGTATCCCAGGGCGCGGGCGAGCTCGACGGAATCCGAGAGCTGCTCTGCGGAGAAGGTCGCGAGATCCGCCCTGACCGAATCGTAATCCGCCTCTTCGGCGATGTAGTCCCTCAGCAGGGCGTCGTACTGTTCGGGGACGCCGTGGAAGGCCTGCTCGAGCTGCATCTCGATCAGGCGCCCCTCGCTGCCCAGCTCCCTCACGTAAGCCTCTATCTCCTCGGCGATCCTGGCCGAGTACTCGAAGGTGACGACGGCGTTGACTACCTCCCTGAGCGTCACCGCCCCGTCGTACTCGTGCACGGTCAGCCCCCGCGCCTCCTCGCGCAGCCTCAGGGTAAACTTCTCCAGCGTCGCGATGGCCGAGTTGGCCTTGGAAAGAACCACCCCGATGTCTTCCAGAACGTGCAACCCGTAAGAGCCCTGGTACAGGCTCACGACCCTCCTGCGCTCGGAGACGGCTATGACGAGGCTTCCGGTCTGCTGCGCGGTGCGGTCGGCGGCGATGTGGCGCATCCCCGTCTCGTCCGACTCGTAGCCGGGGGCGGGGCTCAGGTGGGCGTTGGCGTAGTGGATGGCGGAGATGCTCGGGGAGAGGACGATCGCGCCGTCCATCTTGGCCAACTCATAGAGGCGCATTGGCGCGAACTCGAGCTCGACCCTCATTCCCCCCGAAATGATGCCTAGCTCCTCGAGCCTCTCGGGCCTGTCGACGACGATGAGGGCCCCGTTTTGCGCCCTTATGATGTTCTCTATGGCCTCCCTGAGATCGGTGCCAGGGGCCACGAGCTCCAGGGCCCGGGTCACCTGCGCGGGTAGCTTTCTCCTCGGAGGACTCACAGCAGCGCCACCGCCACGGCTTCCTCCAACGTACTGACCTCCACGACGCTCACTCCCCCGCAGCCACCCGCCGGGCCGTCTTTCGCCCCCTCCGGCCTGATTATACGGCCGAAGCCCATCTTGGACATCTCGGAGGTCCTGCGCGGCGCCCCCGAGACGTAGCGCACGTCCCCCGTCAACCCGACCTCCCCGAAACACGCGGTACCCTTGCCAACAGGCTTGTCCCGCATCGCCGAAGCGATGGCGAGCGCCACCCCGAGGTCAGCCGCCGGCTCCTCTATCCGAACGCCCCCAGTGACGTTCACGTAAACGTCCTGATCCTGCAGCGCGAGCCCCGCCCTGCGGCTGAGCACCGCACAGAGCATGTTGACCCTACCCGTATCCACCCCGTTGGCGATGCGCCTGGGGTTCGCGAGCGGGCTCGGCGCGACGAGGCTCTCTATCTCGACGAGCATCGGACGCGTCCCCTCTAAGAGACACACCGTCACCACCCCCGGGGGCACGTCCTCCTCCCTCTTCGAGAGGAAGAACGCCGACGGGTCCTCGACCTCGACCATCCCGTACCCGGTCATCTCGAAGACCCCTACCTCGTTGGTCGACCCGAAGCGGTTCTTGAGCGCCCGCAAGACCCGAAACGACTGGAACCGGTCGCCCTCGAACTGCAAAACCGTGTCCACCATGTGCTCGAGCACGCGAGGGCCCGCTATGGAGCCTTCTTTCGTGACGTGTCCGACGAGGATCATGGCTATACCCTCGCTCTTGGCGAGCCGCATCAGCCTCGCCGCGCACTCGCGCACCTGCCCTACGCCGCCAGGCGCCCCGGAGAGCTCCGGCGAGTAAAGGGTCTGGATGGAATCGACCACCACGGCCACCGGCCGCTCCTCCAATATCGTCGCCTCGATCACGTCCACGTCCGTCTCGGATAGCACCCTGAAGCCCCGGCCCTCGACACCGAGCCTGCGCGCGCTCAACGCCACCTGCCGTGGCGACTCCTCTCCGGAGACCATCAGACAACCTTCACCAAGATGCCCCATCACCTGTAGCAAGAGCGTGCTCTTGCCGACGCCCGGCTCTCCCCCGACGAGGACCATCGAGCCAGGGATGATCCCGCCCCCGAGCACCCGGTTCAACTCCCCGACCCCGGCATCCATCCTGCCCCCGCCCTCGACCACGGGCACCTCGCTCAGGGCGAGCGTCTTCCCCGCCGCCCTCGCCCTCTGCCGCGTCGCCCGCTCCGCGAAACCGACCACCTTCTTCGCCCCACGCACCTCCTCGACGAAGGTGCTCCACTCGCCGCAGTCGGGACAACGCCCAAGCCACTTCGGCGCCTGGTGCCCGCAGTTAGAACAAACAAAAAACGTCTTCGTAGCCACGCTTCGATTGTACTGGATCGACAAAAAAGTACAGCAAACAATGCGTCAATAGCGCCTGGACGGGAAGCAAAGAGAAAGCCGGGACGTGCGCCCCGGCCCTCGTTTTGACCCTGTAGTTGTCCTTACTCGGACTCGACCTTGACGATCTCCTTGGGCTGGGTGACCTTGATGTCCACTATCGACTCTTCCTCGTTTATCTCCTCCGAGGTCTTGTCGTTGGGCTCTATGATCACCTTGGAGCCGTTGGGGACCTCACCGCGCAGGATCATCTCGCTCATCGGGTCCTCGATCATGCGCTGCAGCACGCGCTTGAGCGGCCTGGCCCCGAACGCCGGGTCGTAGCCCTCCTCGGCGAGCTTGTCCAGGGCCTCGGTCGTGAACTCTATCGTCACGTCGCGCTCGACGAGCTGCTGGCGGAGGCGCTTTATCTGGATCTCGATGATGTGGCGCATGTCATCGCGCTCGAGCTTGTGGAAGACGATGATCTCGTCGATCCTGTTCAAAAGCTCGGGACGGAAGATCTTGCGCAGCTCGCTCGTGACCCTGCCCTTCATCTCCTTGTAGGAGAGCCCGGCCTCGTCGGAACCGAAGCCAAGGGACTTGGTCTTGTTGATCGTCTGAGCCCCGACGTTCGAGGTCATGATCAGGACCACGTTCTTGAAGTCCACGGTCCTGCCCTGCGCGTCGGTGAGCTGCCCGTCCTCCAGGATCTGCAACATAATGTTGAAGACATCCGGGTGGGCCTTCTCGATCTCGTCGAAGAGCACGACGCTGTAGGGACGACGCCTGACCTGCTCCGTGAGCTGACCGCCCTCGTCGTAGCCGACGTAGCCGGGGGGCGAACCAACGAGCCGGCTCACCGTGTGGCGCTCCATGTACTCGGACATGTCGAGCCGGATCATGGCGTCCTGGTTACCGAATAGGTACTCGGCGAGCGTCCGCGCAAGCTCGGTCTTGCCGACGCCCGTGGGCCCGAGGAACACGAACGAGCCGGAAGGCCTATTCGGGTCCTTGATGCCCGCGAAGGTGCGCCGTATCGAGCGAGAGACGGACTTGACGGCCTCGTTCTGGCCGACGATGCGTCCGTGCAGGGCGTCTTCCATCTGCAGGAGGCGGGCTGACTCTTCCTCGGTCATCTTCTTGACCGGGATGCCGGTCCACATCGAGACTATCTCGGCGATCTCGTTCTCACCGATGGAGACGCGCTTCTCCTCGATCTTGCCCTCGCGCCAGGCCTTCTCGAGCTCGCGGCGCTGGGCGACGAGCTTGCGCTCGGAGTCCCTGAAGCGCGCGGCCTTCTCGAACTCCTGGCCGTCGATGGCGGCCTCCTTCTCGGAGCGCACGGCGGCGAGCTCCTCGTCTATCTCCTTGTAGTAGGGCGGCGAGGACATGGTCTTTATCCTCATCTTGGACGCCGCCTCATCGACGAGGTCGATGGCCTTGTCAGGCAGGAAGCGGTCCGCGATGTAACGGTCGCCGAGTTGTGAGGCAGCCTTGAGCGCCTCGTCGGTGATATCTATGTTGTGGTGCGCCTCGTACTTCTCGCGAAGGCCCTTGAGGATTAGTTCAGTCTCCTCTACCGAGGGCTCGCCGACCTGGATGGTCTGGAAGCGCCGCTCCAGGGCCTTGTCTTTCTCCACGTACTTGCGGTATTCGTCTATCGTCGTCGCGCCTATTACCTGGATCTCACCACGGGCCAGCGCAGGCTTGAGGATGGAGGCGGCATCAATGGCGCCCTCGGCGGCCCCTGCTCCGACCAGATTGTGGATCTCATCGATGAACAGGATGATGTCGCCGTGGTCTGTTATCTCCTTCATTATCTTCTTGAGGCGCTCCTCGAACTCGCCGCGGTACTTGGAGCCTGCGACGAGGGCGCCGAGGTCGAGCGTGTAGACCTCTTTGTCACCGAGGATCTCTGGCACCTTCCCCTCTGCGATCTCCTCTGCCAGCCCCTCGACGATGGCGGTCTTGCCGACGCCGGGCTCACCGATAATGACGGGGTTGTTCTTGGTGCGCCTGACGAGGATCTGCATGATCCTCGCTATCTCCTGGCTCCTGCCGATAACGGGGTCGAGCTTGTCCTCCTCGGCGTAGGCCGTGAGGTTCCTGCCGTACTGGTCGAGCTGACGGGTCTTGGGTCGCTTGGCCTCAACCCCGCGCCCTCCGCCGGACTCGCCGCCACCACGGCTGCGGCTGCGGCCGCCGCCGAGCCTCCTGACGACCTCCCGCCTCACTTTGTCAGGGTCGACGTCGAGGTTGGAGAGAACCCTGGCTGCGACGCCCTCGCTCTCCCTGACCAGGCCGAGAAGGATGTGCTCGGTGCCAATGTAGTTGTGGCCTAGCTGCAGCGCCTCCCTGAGCGCGAGCTCCAGAACCTTCTTGGAGCGTGGCGTGAACGGCGCCTGCGCCCCCGTGCCTTCCTCGCCGTAGCCGACGATCGACTCGACCTGTTCGCGCACTTCGTCGAGGGCTACGTTCAGGGAGTAGAGCGCCTGGGCAGCGACGCCCTCGTCCTCGCGAAGGAGACCGAGGAGCAGGTGCTCGGTGCCGATGTAGTTGTGGTTGAAATGACGGGCCTCATCCTGTGCGAGCACCACGACCTTGCGGGCCCGCTCCGTGAAACGTTCGAACATTAGCGGGAATCTCCTCTGCTTCGAGGGTCCTTCACGGCATCGGGGGTCATAACG
>JBJMIY010000234.1:0-4514 GCA_045806605.1 Rubrobacteraceae bacterium | reverse complement strand
GAGGAGCCGCCGCATGACGCCGCGAACATCACCATCGCCCCCAGGATCGTACCCAGTAGCGTGATCCGCTTCATGAGCTTCTCCACCTTTCAATGAGTGTCGTGCTTTGCTGGTCACAAGCCTCGGTTATGGGGTAGGTTGCTTCCAGAGTTTGAGAATATGCTGAGAAGCGAAAAACACGTCTCCCCCGACAAAGTCAAAGAAAAGGGCAAGCTGCGCGCACGAGATGAACGAGATCCAGCGTTTACAGGGACTCTTATTCAGCCGAGTGCGTGGAAGGGTTATTCTCCGAAGTTCAGCAACCTATAGCGTTGTGCAGTGATATTGGACCTCACTGCTCCTTCTCCGGTGTGGGATCGGCCTGTCCGCGCCGTTGAAGCGTCCCACGCCACGCAGTCGTCGTCCCTGAAGAAGGCTAGTTCTGGAGGGTCAAGACGGAATAATTCGGAATCCGATGATATCTTCATCACCCTGGGCATAGAATCTTTCGTATCCTACAAGCCAAACGCCTTGCGCATGCTGCTAGCGTGAGATGCTTCGCCCAAAAACTGATAGATACCAAGGAGTTGCTCCGTCGTCCGCAAGAGCGAGTAGTGGTTGAATAACGTACCTGATCTGCTCCCTGGCCGAGTGTAGGGGCTGATCACGATCGTGGCGACCCGGCATCCCGCATCGGTGGTGTTAGAGGCGCAGTGGTTACTCGAACCGAGCGCATCATCTCCCTCGTCGAAGGTGATGAACACAGCGGTATCGCCGCTCTTGTACGCTCTACTTCCCAAGAGCCTTGGCATCTGTTCGGCCAACCACTCATCACCCGTGCCAAGCGGACAGCTATGGGTATCCTTGCACAAGTTGGGAGTGATAAATGAGAAGGCGGGCAGGGTGTTGGTCTTGAGGTCATCCTCGAAGCGGGTGTAGGGAACATCCTTCGAAGCACAGCCCGCAAGGTTAGTGTAGTAGAGTGGCGGGTTGTGCCTGACAGCGTAATCTCCAAAGCTGCTCTTCGCGCAGTCGTGGGTCAGGGATTGCTCGTAGGCCCTCCATGAGGGCACCTGGGTGAAGATGGAACGGGCGCGGCTCCTACAGGAGCCGTGTGGCCCGCAGTCGGATGCAAACCGGCCGAGCGAGGCGTATCCCAATCCCGAGGTAGCTGCCACGTAGTTGGGGAGGCTGGGATGGGTTATGTTGTGGTAGTTGGTAGCCAGGCCGCATTCGGAGATCAGGGTGTGGTTTATGTAAGGTGCAGAACCATTCCCCACCACCTGGCCATAGCTCTTGTTCTCCAGCCAGATCCATACCACGTGCCCGTAGATGCGCGGTGGCGAAGCGTGGCGTGTGCCACAGATCCTCTGTGGGCGGGAAGCGAGGGTATGTGAGGGTTGAGTGTGCGCCCGGCTTGGGCTCGAAGTCGCCGAACACGCTCCCAGAAACAGGATCACTAAGGCGGTCAACAAGGTGGCTGCGAGTAAAGATCTCTTCGCTCTCACCGTCGCCCGGTAAGGTTCCGACGCCGGACGAAGACCGGGCCGAAGAGCGCGACACCGGCAATTATTGGCACCCCGAGGGCGACCGGAAGGACGCCGCCAGGGTTGAGGTTCTTGTGCGCCGTCACGGTCAGCGGGACCTCAGGGCCGACCGCCGCCCGTGAGGAGTCTCTCTCTATGGCGTTGGCGTAGAGCACGTAATCGCCGCCCTTTATGAGCCTGAGGCTCCAGGAGACATCACGAGACTGACCGGGGGCCAGCGAGCCGATGGTCACGGCGCGGTGCGCGCTCCAGTCCTCCAGGTCAACCGGGGCCTTCTGGCCTTTCGTGGTCTCGACCAGTGTTACGTAGGCGACGATGCCCTTTAGCGGCGTCTTCGAGGTGTTGGTGATCCTGGCCGGCAGCTTCACGTACTGACCTGCGGTGCCAGAGAGCTCGCTCGCCTTGGTCTCGACCCGGGGCTGGTTTCCGTAGCGGGGCGCGGTCTGCGCGAAGCTCGGGCCCGCCACCGCGAACACCGCCAATGCGAGGGCCAGCAGAAGGACCATTATCCTCCGTTTCGTGCTACTCACCTCCCTCGAGGGAGACGCGGCGGGCGGCGATGGCGGCGAACGCGCCGGTGACGACGACGAAGGCCGCGAGCCCCGAGAGGTGCGGGAGTTGTACCGGCAGGCCCTCCTTGTCCACTATCACGCTGTCTAACGAAAGGCTGACCTGGGCGAAAGGGCTCAAGGCGTTGTAGATCGCGCCGAACCAGCTCTTCTGGAGGACGCTTCCGAGCAGGGTCGGGGCCGCCATCGCGATGAAGATGGCCAGAGCCGCCAGCGTGACCCCGCGCCCGGTGCTCGCGAGGCAACTTATGCCGACGGTCAGCGCGGCGAAGCCCGCCACGCAGAGGGTGCCCAGGACGAAGGTGTAGAGGAGCGCCGGTCCGGAGAGGCTCGTCCCTACGCTCACCACGAAGATGTAGGGGGCGGAGATGGCAAAGATCAGGAACCACGACGCCACGACGGCCCAGATCTTTCCCGCCACCAGCGAGCTGCGCCCGACGGGGGTTAGCAGCACGCTCTCCAGGGTAGCCCGCTCCCGCTCGCCGGCCACCGCGTCTCCGGCCAGTATCCCGACCACGAGCAGCCCGAGTCCGATGGAGAGGCTGATGATGATGTAGAGCATCTCGCTCTGGTCGAGCAGCGAGAGCTCCTTGTCCGTGAGCAGCAGGTAGCTCATGAGGCTCAGGACCAGCGCCGCCAGGACGGCCCACATGGAGCCCCGGACGGCATAGAGGCTCTCCTTTACCTCCTTCGAGGCGACACGCACAGAGTTCCGTGCGAAGGAGCTTCGCTCCAGAGTCCTCGGCTCCAGAGTCCTCGGGGCGCTCATCTCGCCACCTCCGCGGGTTCGGCCTCGGTGAGGCCGAAGAAGAAATCTCCTCCAGCGAAGGGGCGGTGCGTCGCGCGCCGTAGACCTCGATCCCCTCGGAGACGAGGATGCTGATCAGGGCGGCCATCGCCGCTGCTTCCTCCGCGTCCACCATGACGGCCTCTCCCTCCAAGTGCGCCTCCCAGACCCCCTTCAGCACACGGGCCAGCTGAAGCGCTCGGTCGAGCTCCGATACCTCCAGCCGCAGCCGCCGGCTCTGCCCGAGCCTAGCCCCGAGCTCCGCCCGGCCCCCTCGGCGACGAGGCGTCCCTCCCGCACGATGGCGTACCTCGTGCATAGCCCTTCGATCTCGGAGAGCAGGTGGCTGGAGAGGAAGACCGTGATGCCTTCCTCGCGGTTGAGGCGCTTTATGAGGGCATTGATCTCCCGCTGCCCCCTGGGGTCGAGGCCGAGCGACGGCTCGTCCAGAAACAGAACCTGCGGAGAATGGACGAGGGCGCGGGCGATCCCGAGCCGCTGGCGCATCCCACGAGAGTAGTTGCTCACCGGGGTGCGCGCCCTCTCCCCGAGCCCGACAGCGCCCAGCAGCACCCGCGCCCGCCAGCGAGGGTTCGGGTACCCGTAGAGGCCCACGAAGTACTCCAGATACTCCTCCCCCGTCATCCAGCCGTAGTAGCCCTGGGTCTCCGGCACGACGCCTACGATGCGCTTGATCGCCTGCGGGTGGCGGGTCACGTCGATCCCCGCCACGGAGGCCCGGCCGTCTGTGGGGGCCAAGAGCCCGCTCAGGATGCGTATGGTTGTCGTCTTGCCCGCGCCGTTTGGCCCGAGGAAACCGAAGATCTCGCCCTCTTTGACGCCCAAGGAGAGCCTGTCCAGAGCCCGGCGCGAACCGTACTCCTTAGAGAGAGCCGTGGCCTCAATGATCCTCACTGCCGTCTTCCCTCCCTGAACCCCGCGGAGCAGCAAGTTGCCGCCTAAGCGTCAGTCCGGCCCAGGCCAGTCCCGCCACGACCAGCGGCAGGGCCAGTATGGGGGTTCCGGCGGTCGGGAAGTCGGCGTCCACGGAGTACAGGAGAACCCCCAGGATGACCAGCACCGCCGCACCCAGGTAGTTGATCCATCCGCGCACGAGTCTCCCCTTCCTCTTGGTTAGGCATTGTATGCCTCTATCCGATGTTGGTTCGGATTGTAGTGTCAGTTTCTAGGAAGTACATGTGAATTAGATGAGAATTAGATGAGAGTTTGGAACATGGGCTGACTCTAGAAAGAAGCGCTTCCGCCTCACGACGGGTTTGCCTTCTCGAGAAGACGCAACCACCCCACCGTGGTCGTCCCCCTCCTCACAAACTAACCGGCTATGAAGGTCGTCGTTGGAGTTACGCGATCATATCTAGCTAGCGTCGTGTTTTCCGCCTTGAGATGCTTCTCTTCGTATTCGCCCAATGGCTTCTGGCGGACCGCAAGCGCGTTCAAGCCGGGCCGGTCGTGGGCCCGACGTGGCGCCTGGCGGCCTCGTACTCGAAGTTCCACCTACTCCGGGAACGTGAGGGTTCGGCCTTCTCTCCCGACTCGCTCGACCCGGTGGGGGGCGTGGCGCTCGCGACGCCGGTGATCCCCGCGCTCCCGTTCCGATACAGTCTCCTGAAG
>JBJMIY010000233.1:0-3072 GCA_045806605.1 Rubrobacteraceae bacterium | reverse complement strand
GCCCCGAGCGCGGCCACGAACGGCAGCGGCTCGAGGGCGCGTGAGAGCTCATAGGCAGCGGCGGCCATGACGAGGAGTACGAGGACGAGGACGGCCCACTTCCCCAGAGCGATGGCCCCGAGGGCAACGGGGGCGAGGACGAGCGCGGTGGCGGCCCGCCACCACAGCATCTAGCTTCCTCTAGACCCCGCCCCGCCGCCGGGAGCGGGACGCGAAGGATTCTATGGCCCGCAGGAACTCCTCCGGCGAGAAGTCAGGCCACAACGTGTCGGTCACGTAGAACTCGGCGTATGCTATCTGCCATAGCAGGAAGTTCGAGACTCGCAGCTCGCCGCTAGTTCGGATCACCAGGTCCACCTCGGGGACCTCAGGGGCGTAAAGGTAGCGGGCGAAGGTCGCTTCGTCCACCTCCTCGGGAGTGAGACCGTCCTGTACTATGCGCCTCGCGGCGTCCACGATCTCGGACCGGCCGCCGTAGTTGAGGGCTACGTAGACGTCGAGCTTGTCGTTATGCGCGGTGAGCTCCTCCGCCTCCGCCATAGCCTCGAGGACAGATGAAGGTAGATGCTGGCGGCGTCCGAGAAACCTCAGGCGGGCGCCGCGCTCGTTCAGGTCGGGCACCTTCGCGTAGGCCGTCTCGAGGAAGAGCGTCATCAATGTGTCCACCTCGTCCTCGGGGCGATCCCAGTTCTCGGTCGAGAAGGCGTAGAGGGTGAGGGTCTTTACACCGACCCTGCCCGCGGCCTCCAGCAGCGGGGTGAGGACCTCGACGCCGGCGCGGTGGCCCGCGGCTCTCGGGAGCTTGCGCCGCTGGGCCCAGCGCCCGTTGCCGTCCATGATCACGGCCACGTGGAGCGGGACGCGGCCTTCTTCCACGCGGGTCAGGACGCGCGGCTCGGCGGGAAGTTTTCGGACAGGTTCCAGCGCCTAGACCTCCAGGAGCTCCGCTTCTTTGTCCGCGAGGATGGCGTCTATGCGCTGTATGTAGCCGTTGGTGAGCTTCTGCAACTCCTCCTCGGCGCGGTGCTCGTCGTCCTGGGAGATCTCGCCCTCCTTGCGCAGCTCGTGAACGTCGCGCATTTCGTCGCGGCGGACGTTGCGCACCGAGACCCGCCCCTCCTCGGCCATACTACGGGCCAGCCTTATGAGCTCGCGGCGGCGCTCCTCGGTTAGCTCGGGTATGGGGAGGCGGAGGATCTTGCCGTCGTTCTGCGGGTTGAGGCCTATGTCCGAGTCCCTTATGCCGCGCTCGATATTCTTCAAGGAGCTGGGGTCGAAGGGGGTGACGGTGAGCAAGCGCGGCTCGGGGGCGCCGACGTTCGCGACGCTCCTCAAGGGCATGCGCGACCCGTAGACCTCGACTTCGATCCTGTCGAGCAGCGTCGGGTTGGCGCGGCCCGTGCGGATGGTCGCGAAGTTGCTCCTCACCGAATCGATTGCTCCCTTCATCCGTCTCTCGGCCGCCGTCAGATCTATCACGTCGGACATCTTCAGCCTCCTCCCCCTTTCCCGTTCAAGGTGGGTGCGCCCCACACCAGAGAGCCCACGCGCTCTCCCTGCAATATACGTCGCAGGTTGCCCGGTTTAAGTATATCGAAAACGATTATGGGGAGGTTCTCGCCGCTGCACAGCGTGGCCGCCGTGTGGTCCATGACGGCGAGGTTGTTCGAGAGGAGGTCCATGTAATTCAGGCGGTCCAAGCGGACCGCGTCGGGCTCCTTGCGAGGGTCCTTGTCGTATACGCCATCTACCCTGTTCTTCGCCATGAGCAAGGCGTCGGCGTTTATCTCGAGGGCCCGAAGCGCGGCCCCCGTGTCTGTCGTGAAGAAGGGATTGCCCGTCCCCGAGGCGAAGATGACCACCCTTCCCTTCTCGAGGTGCCGTATGGCGCGCCGCCGGATGTAGGGCTCCGCGACCTCCTGGATCTCGATGGCAGACTGCACGCGGGTGGGGATGCCACGCCCCTCGAGCGCGGCCTGCAAGGCAAGAGCGTTTATGACCGTGCCGAGCATCGCCATGTAGTCCGCCGTCGCGCTCTCGATCCCGAGCTCGTCTGCGACGCGGGATCCCCTGAAGATGTTGCCCCCGCCAACGACGATGGCGAGCTCCGCCCCGGCCTCGACCGCCTCGAGCACCTGCCTGGCGGTCACGTCGAGGCTCTCGGGGTCTATCCCGTAGCCATTCTCGCCGGCCAGGCTCTCGCCCGAGAGCTTGAGGACGACGCGGCGAACCGGACCCAGCTCTGAGCCGGCTTTGCTCCCGGGCTTATCGGTCTCTTCCAAGGCGTCCCTAGATCGCGTAGCGGGTGAAGCGCCGCACCACTACGTTCTCGCCGACCTTCTGGACGGTCTCCTGCAGCAGGTCGCCGACGGTCCTGTCAGGGTCCTTGACGAAGGGCTGCGTGAGCAGGGCCCGCTCCGAGATCCACTTCTGCATGCGGCCCTCGACGATCCGGCGCGCTATCTCCTCGGGCTTGCCCATCTCGGCTACTTGCTTCTCGACTATCCGCCGCTCCTCCTCGAGCTCCTCGGCTGGGATGGCCTCCGGCGCGACGGCCAGCGGCTGCGGCTGGGCCGAGGCCACCTGCAGCGCGACGTTGTGCGCGAACTCCCTGAACTCGGGCGTCCGGGCCACGAAATCGGTCTCGCAGTTGACCTCGACGAGAACTCCGACCCGCCCGTTGAAGTGGACGTAGGCGTCGATGAGCCCCTCGGACGCCTCGCGCGAGCTCTTCTTGGCCGCCAGGGCCTGCCCCCTCTCGCGGAGCACCCGCCGGGCACCGTCGAGGTCGCCGCCGGACTCCTCCAGCGCGTTCTTGACGTCCATCATGCCCGCGGCGGTCTCCTCGCGCAGCTGCTTTATCTTCTCTATCGTGCTAACCAAAACTACTATCTCTCCTCGTTCTCTCTCGAAGGCGCCTCGTCAGCTCCCTCGGGCTCGGTCGTATCTTCCTGTGCAGCCTCAGGCTCCGCAACTTCAGGCTCTGCATCCTCCGGCTCTGCAGCCTCCGGCTCCGCAACCTCAGGCTCCGCAGCCTCCGGCTCCTCAGCGACCTCGGGCTCCTCTGCGACC
>JBJMIY010000232.1:0-9666 GCA_045806605.1 Rubrobacteraceae bacterium | reverse complement strand
GCGGGTCCCAGTTCCTGAAAGGCCAGGTCCTGAGGCCCGTGTGTATGGCGCGCCGCGCACAGAGGGTCGGGATGGACTCGGGGTATGCCCGGGTGAAGCGCAGGCTCTGCCCGGCCAGCGCGTTGAGGCTCGGGGTCCTGATTCCGTCGTTGCCGTAGATCCCGACGTGGTCCTTCCTCAGGCTGTCCAGGATCACCAATATGACGTTCATTACGTCCTCTCACTCGGAAGGTAACCTACCTTCGGGCCGGCGGGACCTATCGTCGCCGCCCGCGCAGCGCCATATTCTAATGGAATAATCCGCGGGTAGCGCCCCTCAACGCCCCGCGGGCGAGGCTTCGGTCCGATTCGAGCGCCCCGCGTACCACTCTAGAGTCTTCCTCAGCCCCTCGCGGGCGGAGACACGCGGCTCCCAGCCCAGAGTCTCCCTGGCGCGCCTGATCTCAGGACAGCGCTGCCTGGGATCGTCCTCCGGTAGTGGCTCGTAGCTGATGCCGCCCTCGCCACCCGAGAGCTCTATCACAAGCCTGGCGATCTCGACTACCGTGTGCTCCACTGGGTTGCCTATGTTAACCGGACGCGCCTCGGTGCTCCTCATCAACCTGAAGGCGCCTTCTATGAGGTCGTCCACGTACTGTATGCTCCTGGTCTGGGAACCGTCGCCGTAGACGGTCAAAGGCCTTCCCGAGAGCGCCTGGGAGACGAAGTTGGGGATCATGCGCCCGTCATCGGCTCTCATCCTGGGTCCGTAGGTGTTGAAGATCCTCAAGATGCGAGTGTCCACTTTGTGGTGACGGTGGTAGGCAAAGGTGATCGACTCGGCGTAGCGCTTGGCCTCGTCGTAGACACCCCTCACCCCTATAGGGTTGACGTTGCCCCAGTACTGCTCGCTCTGAGGGTGGATCAGAGGGTCGCCGTAGACCTCAGAGGAGGAGGCCAGCATGAATCTCGCTCCCTTTGAGAGCGCGAGCCCCAAAGAGTTGAGGGTGCCAAGAGCACCCACCTTCAGGATAGGGATCGGAATCCTCTCGAAGTCGGCAGGGCTTGCCGGAGAGGCGAGGTGGTAGATCTCATCGAGCTCTGCGGGGAAGTGTATGTAGGAGGTGACGTCGTGGTCAATGTAGTCGAAGTTAGAGTCGCCCTGGAGGTGTGCCACGTTCTCTAAAGAGCCGGTTCTGAGGCTGTCCATACACACTACGCTATAGCCCTCTGCGAGGAGCCGCTCGCAGAGGTGGCTTCCCAGAAACCCCGCTCCTCCCGTCACGAGCGCCCTTGGCTTCTTAGTACTAGCCACGCCCGAAGCCCCTGTAGGAGAGGCCAGCCTCCAGGGCGGCTTTCGGGTCGAGGGCGTTCCGGCCGTCCACGAGCACTCTAGGCTCATCCATGAGCTCTGAGGCACGCCTCAGGTCGAGGCTCCTTATCTCCTCCCACTCCGTGATCAGGACCGCAGCGTGGGCACCGGCTAGAGCCTCGTATGGGTCAAAGACGACCTTCAGCGAAGGTAGCTTCTCCGCGGCGTCCTTGCCGGCTACAGGATCGTAGCCAACCGTGCGGGCGCCTAAAGAGTCGAGGACGTGGGCTATCTCCAGGCTCGGGGCGTCTCTGAGGTCATCGGTGTTTGGCTTGAAGGAGAGCCCCAGGAAGGCTATGCGCTTGCCTTTGAGGGTGTGGAGCTCGCGCTGGAGCTTCGCGATGATCTGCTTGCGCTGCCGTTCGTTCACCTTGACGGTCGCGTCGAGCAGCGTCGTCTCGTAGTCGTACTCGCGCGCCGCCGAGCGCAGAGCGGCGACGTCCTTGGGAAAGCACGACCCGCCCCAACCGATACCTGCGTTCAAAATGCGCGAGCCGATGCGCGCGTCCAGGCCGATGCCGTAGGCAACCTCCCCGACATCGGCACCGACAAGCTCGCAGACATTTCCTATCTCGTTGATGAAGCTGATCTTGGTAGCCAGAAAGGCATTGGCAGCGTACTTGATCATCTCGGCGCTCGCAAGGTCCGTGGTGACGAAGGGCACTGCCACCTTGGGCCTCGGATCCAGGTGCGTGGGAAAGCTCTGCTCGATGATCGGCTCATAGAGGGCGCGCATGAACTCGAGCGCCTCTCTGCGGGGCGAGCCGACCACGATTCTATCGGGGAAGAGCGTGTCGTAGATGGCGCTCCCCTCCCTAAGGAACTCGGGGTTGGAGACGACCAGGAACCCGCCCGCCCCGTTCGTAGGCTCGCCCGTGGTCTCCTCGATACCGTCGTGGATGAGCATGGAGACGTAGTCCCCGCTGCCTACCGGCACCGTGCTCTTGTTGACGACGACCAGCGGGCGCTCTCTGTCGGTCTCGGGGAGAGCCCGGCCTATACCCCTGGCGACCGCGCCGACGCTCGAGAGGTCAGCCGAACCGTCGCCTCCCTGCGGCGTGTCCACGGATATGAAGATCGCGTCTGCCTCCTCGACGAGCCTCGCCAGGCCCTCCACCCCGGCGAAGTCGAGCCTGCCCTGTCCCACACCACCGGCCACCAGGTCCTCCAGACCCGGCTCGTAGAACGGCATCCGCCCCGACCTCGGGCCCCACAGGCGTTCCTCGTCCCGGTCCACGCACGTCACCCTGTGCCCGAGGTACGCCAGACATGCCCCGGTCACGAGCCCGACGTACCCCGTGCCCATGACCCCTACCCTACAAACCCTACGACTCTCGGCCAAACCCATCTCCGAACACTCCTCGACTCCCGTGACAAACCCGGCAGGCGCCAGGTAGCTTACTACAGCTACTCTCGGATCGGTCGAATTATCGGAGCTGTGATGGCCTGAAGCCGTCAAGCTTAGTACGCGCCTTCGCGGCGCGCGACGGCGCCGAGGGTTCGGAGAATAATCTTGACATCGAACGAGAGCGACCAGTTCTCTATGTAGTAGAGGTCCAACCTCACCATCTCTTCAAAGGAGAGGTTGCTGCGGCCGCTGATCTGCCAGTAACCGGTCATCCCGGGGACGGCCTCGAGCCGCCGCTTGTGTGCCTCCTCCATCCGGTGGAAATCCCGCACCGGCAGGGGCCTTGGACCTACCAGGCTCATTTCCCCTTTAAGGACGTTCACGAGCTGGGGCAACTCGTCGACGCTCCAGCGTCTCAACAGACGCCCTGTCGGGGTCACGCGGGGGTCGTCCTTTATCTTGAAGACCGGCCCGTCGGCCTCGTTCATGGGCTCGAGCTCCGCCTGGCGCCGCTCGGCGTCCTCGTACATCGAGCGGAACATGTAGCAGATAAACACGCTGCCGTCCGCCCCAATTCGCTTCTGGCGGAACAGGATAGAACCCTGCGACCCGAGCCTTATCGCCACGGCGACGGCCAGGAAGAGCGGCGAGAGGAGGAGAAGCCCGCCCAGAGAGACCGTCACGTCGAGGGCGCGCTTGAGGGCCCGCTGGCCGTTGTCCAGGCGGGGGTAGCTGACCTCGAGGAGGGGAAGCCCCAGGCTCTGGGAGACGGCGGGGCGGCTCCGCATCAAGGCAAGGGCCCCCGGCACGACCCGCAACGGGATGCCGCGCAACCGCACGGAGCGCAGGAGCTCCAGGAACTCCTCGTCGGGGAGGAGCTCCGCGCCGACCAGGACCACCTCCCGCGCCTCCGTGCGATCCAGCGTCTCCCGCATCGCCGCGAGATCCACGCCCGAGTCGCCGCAGCCCACCTCGCCCGCGAGGGCGTAGGCGCCCGGGGCGCGCTCGATCATCTGGCGTACCCTGGCCCTGTCCTCCTCCCTGCCGACCACCACGACAGGCGTCTGACCGATGCCGCGGCGGTAGATCTTCTCTATCCCCTGCTCGTACAGTAGCCTGAAGGTCCCGGCGCACAGCAGGGCCAGGAAGGCTGCCAGCAAGATCCAGCCGAGTTCGAGGCCGCTCTGCGGGTAGATCGCCGCCGCGGCGGCGACGAGAGCCGCCCACGAGAGGGCAGCCCCGACCAGCGCTGCGGGGTCGCGCCTGCTGTGCGCCCGGTCGTAGAGGCGAAAGATGGCGAAGAGGCAGATCCAGGCCGCGAGCAAGAGCGGCACGAGATCCGCAACCCGGTCCCCTCCCAGGTACGCCGCGCCGAGAAGGCCCAAGACTAGAGCGGCCCCGTCGGCGAGCGTGAGCACGAGGATGCTGAGGAAGCGCCGCAGGGCTTTGACCCTCAGCAACATCTTCGGGGTGTCCCTCAAAAACCGCATGGTGGATTCTCAGGGAGAGTATACGGCAGGTGAGCGCCGGCCGGTGAAACGCGCCGAATGTGATGGGATTTTTGCCTTCTTCGAACGTTTTTGCCGGTTCATCCGTCACTTGCTATTGCATGTAACGCCCAGAGTAAGCGATAGTTCCCCAGGGACGATCGGAGGATCGTCCGGTCGCTACATAGCGAGCAGGAGGGGGAAGTCCATGGAACCCAGGTCGGGTAGTTGCCAGCGTGGAAGCCGGGCATGCGTTCAAGCACGTAAACTCTGGCTGCCCGCGGGACCGGAAGCCTAGCGCGTGAACGGATTCGAGTCAGCCCTCTCTTTATTGGCGAAGGCCCTCCATCTCGTAACCGCACCCGCGGGTTACGGGATCGCCGTCTGGATCCTCGGGATAGTCTTTGTGTGGAGCGGTGTAGCAAAACTGCGCCGACCGACGCTCGCCGCCGTGGCGATGAGAGACTTCGGGATTCTCCGCCGGGTAAAGCCCCGTCTGGGAGGTGCCCTTGGAGCGGCAGAGCTCCTTCTGGCTATGTGCCTCCTAACGGGTACGCTCTCTGCGGTCGCCTTGCCAGTCACGGCAGGCCTGCTCTGGTCCTTCGTGCTGCTTATCGGAAGGGCTCTGATCTCCGGCGAAGACTTCGCCTGCTTCTGTTTCGGTGACGGCGATTCCAGGCTCTCGCGCCTGACGCTCGTCCGCACCGCCGCGCTCGCCCTGCTTGCCTCGATACTGGCCGTCGCGCCACCCACTGGCGGATATGCCGGCTTCAGCGACACGTACCTGCTCCAGGCGGTCTCGGCTGCGGCGATAGTGGGCACGGTCGTGCTCGGCGGCCAGATATCCAGGCTGCTCCGCTGGAACAAAGACCCCTACAGAATAGGAACCATGGAGGTCAACGAATGAGTGCACTCACGATCGCGGCGCTCGTGCTGGTCTGCCTGTGGCTCGGCGTCCTCACCCTGGTCGTCGTTCTCCTCGTGCGCCAGATCGGGCTTCTGACCGTCCGCCTCTCCGTCTCCAGCCAGGTGTCCTCGCTAGACGACGACGGCCCGGAGGTCGGCAGCGCCGTACCGGAGGATGTGGCCTCCGTCCTGCTGGATCTGGAGGAGCGGGCTTATCTCGTGCTCATCTCATCGACTTGCACCCCTTGTTGGGAGCTGGTGGCTGACCTCGGCGAGTACCGTTTCGAGCAGAAGATCGTAGCCCTCGTGCCGGGCAGAGAGGAACACGCACGCGAGCTCGCGGCGCTCCTTCCTTCTAGCATAAGGGTCGTGTTCGATCCCGAGGCGAGCAGGCTGGCCGGGAGCCTCGAGCTGGAAAGTACGCCGTTCGCCCTGGAGGTCCAGCGCGGGACGGTCACCAGGAAAGCATACCTGCACGAGGGCGCCTCCGACCTTATCGCGTTCGTGGAATCTGCGGACGCCGCAAAGGAAATGAAGGGGTTCGTAGAAATCACGGATAAGGAAGAGATCGAAGGGATGTGAACGAGCATGCCTATTGACTACAGACTGGTGGCGGATCTCGAGGAGGGTCTCGGCGACGAGCACCTCTCGGAGATCCGGTTCGGGCGCAGCCGCTTCCTGCGCAACGCGGGCCTGGCGCTGTTCGGCCTCGCCGCCGGGGTGTTCGCCGCACCGCCCCAGGAAGCCGAGGCCGCTCCTGCCGGCTGCTCTGGGTACCAGACATGCCGCACCTGCAGGGGTTCCTTCTGCGTCCGTTGCCGCGGTCGCTTCCGCTCCCACTGCCCCCCAAGCGGCGAATCGAACGCGTGCTGGCGAAGCCGCTATAACGGCAGATGTGTCCGTTGTTGCGACTGGGTAAACGCGTTTGGACGCCCGTGCATTTGCCGGGGCTATTGCTGACGAGGACGACACCGTTCAGGGTGCTGCTTCCCGCCGGGCTCGTCGCCCTTGCCGGGGCGTTCTCGCTCGGCTTCGGGGGGATGGGCTGGATCTTCGCGCTGCTCGTCCTCTCTGCGGCGGTAACGGCGATCGTCCAGCAAACGCTTCCGTGAAGCCCTAACGCGGTCTACGGGATCGCGAGTTCCGACGGGTATCGGAACCAGGCAGGCAGCAGTTGGATCAGCAAGGCGATCGTTTACTCGCTCTCGTCGACGGTGGCCGGTCTCGTCACGGGAGCGGCGCTTGGCGCTGTAGGGAGCTTCCTTCCTCTCGACGCCCGCCTCGCCATAGGAAGCATCCTCGCGGTCGTGGCGATAGCCGTAGGCGCTCTCGAGTTCTTCGGCCACCGCGTACAACTTCCACAGTTCGATTGTGAAACGCCCCAGCGCTGGGTACACAGAGGACCCTTGGGATGGGCGATCCGGAACGGCCTGGCGCTAGGATTCGGGGCTACGAGCCGGATCGGGTTCTGGCTGTGGTACGTGGTTCCTTTGGGAGCCTTTCTAGTCGGAGATCCTATATTCGGTGCCGTCATCTACGGCACGTACAGCCTGATCCGGGCTCTGGGGGCAACGGTGATACTGCTCGGCATGATACGGCTCAAAACGGACATCTCGGACTGGCTGATCGAGCGATACGGCGAAGCCCGGCTGCTAGCCGCAGGACAGCTGGTCTTCCTCGGAGTGGCAACAGCTATCGTCGTCGGTCTATAAGCAAAAACCCATGATCCGGACGCCATCGCCTGCCAGGTACGCCACACCGACCAGCGCGAGTCCTGCTCGCGTTGAAGGATCAGCCCAGAGGAAGCTCTGCCGGTTCTTCAGTAGCTGATATCCGGGAACCCTTGATCCCCGCCTCGCTTCCCAGCCAAACCTGTAGACGCCGTCGCTGCGAGACGGCCCGCCGGAGGTAGCGGCAGGGTGCGTCCCCTCGCGCAGGGATTCTACATGTTCTTCCGCATCCCGAGGCGCTGCCTCACGACCCGTAGGAGAAAAAGGGGATTGCCGACGAGGTATCTTCGCCACAGGCGACGGGGGTCGATAAGTAGGCGCGCCAGCCACTCGAAGCCGCTGCTGACCAAAAGTCGCGGACCGCGGCGCAGCCGCCCGGAGACATAGTCGAAGACGGCGCCGCCAGTGAGGGCGACGCTGGCGTCGAGCCTGTGCCGGTTCTCCATCAGCCAGTACTCCTGGAGCGGCATCCCGAGCCCGACGAGCAGGATGTCCGGAGCGGCGGCGTTTATCTTCTGCACGACCGCCTCGTTCTCCGAGCGGTCGAAGTAGCCGTGGTGGACGCCGACCATATTCAGACCGGGGTAACGCTGCTTCAGCCTCCTCGCCGCCGCCTGCGCCACGCCGGGGCGGGCGCCGAGGAAGTAGAGCGATAAGTTCCGGGCTTCGGCGAAATCCGCCAGTTGCCACGCCCAGTCGGCGTAGGTGATCCTGACCGGTATCCGCCGGCCCAGGATCCTCGCCGCCAGCATCACACCCGCCCCGTCGCAGAAGACGACCTCCGCGCCGTTCAGGAAATCTCGCAGTTTGGAATCCTCGTAGCACAGATTGAGGCAGTGGGCGTTCGCGTTCAGCACGAGGGCATGCCTCCTTCTCCTAACGAGGCGCTCGATCTCCGCGTGCAGGTCCTCGACCTTCAGCGGGTCCACGCCGACCCCGAGCACGTTCACCCTTCCCGCGGGTCCCTTTACAGGACGCGCCACAGGGCTTCCTCTATCTCCCCGAAGCGCGCCCCCCAGGAGTTGTCGCGGGAGAGCTCGATCCTGGCCCTAGCCCTCTCCTCCGTCTCGAGATCACCGAGCATCCTCAAGACGCTTACGAAGTCCTCCGGCTCGTCAGCGAGGTACACGTGCCCTGCGAGCTCCTCCAGCGCCGGGAGGGGAGACGCTACGACGGGCCTGCCGGTCGCCAGACACTCGTAGGTCTTGGCCGGCGAGATACCTGCCGTGAGGCCGTTGATCTCGTATGGCAGCACGAAGGCGTCCACGCCTGCCAGCGCCGCAGGCAGCTTCTCGTGGGACACCTCTCCCCGGTAATCCACGCCGGGTGTTCTCAAGAAGGCCTTATCGCCGCGACCTGACTCGCCGAGGATCCGTACTTCGAAACCGGCTTCGGCGATCGCCCGCAGCGCGGCGAGGTTCGTGCGCTCTCGGCGCACACTCCCGAAGAAGCAGACGGTCTGAATCTCCTTTCCGGGTTTATCGTCCTGCAAGAGCGCGAACCGTTCGTAGTCTACGGCGGGCCCACTCAGGAAGGCGTCTGGTCTGATAGGCCTCACCTTCTCGAGCAGACGCGTCGAGGTGCAGGAGACGATGTCGGCCAGCCGGAGGAGCTCGCGTTCGGTGGCCGCGACGCTATCTGGCGCGCCGGGGAAGTGCTCGTAGTCGTCCGAGCAGTCGTAGAGGACGGCCCGCGGACGGAGGCCTGTGATCAGGTCCAGCGTCGTCCGGGTCGGCGGGTACGCCACGACGACGGGAGCTCCTCCGGCTAACTTCAGGAGGTCCCCGGCCACCCGCGGCACGAAGAGCTCACGGTTAATCCACCGGAAGACCCGGCAGGTCGGAGGGAGCGCGAGCGGGGCGTAGACGGTGAGCCCCTTCTCTCCGGAGGGTCTGCCGTCCCCTGCGCGCCGGATCCTGGACGCCGCCTTGCAGAGAGTTGACCAACGCGGTGTGGGGTTGGCAAGGCCCGTGGTCTCGACGAATACGGTCGGGTAGCCGGCGCCTGCGAAGAGGGTGGCGAGTGCGTGGTGGCGCTGCCAGAGGAAGCCCCAGCGGACGCTCGAGAGGATTATTACCGGCGGCTTGTCCAGGGGATCACCGCCGTACCAGGCTCATCAAGGCGTGCGCGCCCGAAGGGTCGGGCATGGGGGCCTCGCCGTAGACGCGATCGAGCCCGAAGAGACCGAGGATCTCGACGGCTCGCTCGAGCTGGCGGCCGGTCACGGAGCGCTGCCAGGCGTCCACGGAAGCGGCCTCGCCTTCGCGGCTCAGGGGCGAGGGACGGTTCAGGAGGGCGTAGACGCGCTCGTCGAAATCTTCGCCGAGGAACGAGAACAGGCGCCGGAGCTCGAGCTCGGGACGCGTGAGGAAGTCCTCGTAGAAGCAGAGGTGTATCTCACCCGGCTCGAATTGCTTCAGGGGCACGTAGTTCTCGATGCACCACGTGAAGAGGCGGCGCTCGAAGCCGCCGCGGGCGGCCCGGATCTCGGCCTCCATGGGAACGAGGAAGTCTTCGACCAGCTCCTCCTGCTCCATCGTCTCCGAGAGGACGTCTCTCCACCCTAGCGCACGCTGTGACGTGACGACGGCGCAGGGATGGCGGAGGAGGAGTACGATCGGCATGCCGGGGAAGTTCGCGCGCATCCAACCGAGCAACAGGTTGGCCCTTATGTCCTTGATCAGGCGCCGTCTCGCGACGAGCTTCTCGTTGAACCGATCCGTCCAGAAACTCCTGAGCCCGCCGGTGAGTATGGTCCTCGCAGGCCCGAGGTACTCCTCGCGCCGGTCGCCGGACCTCAGATACTGCTTTCGTCCGAAGTTCTCGCAGATACCAACCTTGTCC
>JBJMIY010000231.1:0-12207 GCA_045806605.1 Rubrobacteraceae bacterium | reverse complement strand
GACGTCGTCGCGCTTGCCCGAGACGGCACGCTCGACGTTGTCGACGATGCGGCCCACCCTCGCCGCGAACCCGTTGTAGTCCAAATAACCTGCCCCGTAGCTATACGACGAGTACGGAATTATATATCAGCATCTCAGCACGCTGCCTTCGGCAGCTTGTCAGCACGCTTCGGGCCCAGGCGGCGTGCTGACAAGCGGAGCCCGAAGGGCGAAGCTTGCTAAGTTGCCGCCAGACTTCCTTCTCCGTAGAACTGCTCGACGTAGCGGCGCTGCACTTCATTGAGGCCCCTGGAGTACCACACCATCACCACATAGCGCGGCTCCTTGGGGGTGCTCTTCGGGTACATGCCGCACTCCATCGGGAGACGGTTGCCCTTGCGCGCGTTGCACTTGGTGCAGGCCGTAACCACGTTGTCCCAGGTGTTCGCTCCGCCGCGCGAGATCGGCTTGACGTGGTCGCGCGTCAGCCGGTCGCGGCGGTTCAGGTCGTCGCGGTGCTTGCCGCAGTACTGGCACCTGTAGTTGTCCCTGGCGAAGAGGATCGCGTTCGTCACGTGGCGCCTGAGGCGACGCGGGATCTCGACGAACTTGATGAGCCGGATCACGAGCGGATAGGGATATTCGGCCCTCTCGGACCGGAAGCGGCGCTCCAGGTTGGCCTCGACGATCTCGGCCTTCTCGGAGACGACGAGGACGATCGCCCTCTTGGCCGGCACCAAGGCCACAGGCTCGTAGCTGGCGTTAAGCGTCAGGCATCGTGCCACGGCGAAATTCTAACATATCGGGATGCTTGTAAAGAGCAAAACCCCATACTTAGGCCATTTAACGCATGTTTTACGGTTCGAGGCCAGACAGCCCCCAACGGCTAGTTGGGCCCAAAGAGCTCTTCGCGCGGCGCCCACGGTATCCCCAGACGCGGCGCGGGCGCCGAGTCCGCAAGCTTCTGCCGGGCCCGGATCGCCAGGTTCGCGAGCTCCTCGAACTCCTCGGGAGAGAACCAGAGGGTGAGGTCCCCGTGATGGAGCGTGAACTGCCCCATGGAGCAGCGGACCACCCGCGCGTGAACGCCCCGCGCCATCTCACCGTACCGCGCCGGGCTCCGCACCGCCTGCGCGAGCACCCCCGCAAGGTCCACGAACTCCGCGTGGGACATCCTGAGCCCCAGAGATCCCCACAGGACGCTCACCATGCCGTCCGCGCCCCGCACCACCCTGCGACGCACGCTGTAGCCTGCCAGCACGGCAGCTTTGAACTCCGAACTCTCAGCCAAACTTCCCCACCGTTCCGCCTAAATGAGAACCACTTGCAGCAAGGATCATACTCCACAGGTGGAGCGTGGTTCAAGCGCTCCAGGTAGCGGCGGTTCGCGAACCGCCGCTACCTAGCGGTTACCCAGCTCGCCGTCCAGCAGGAGCAGGGCGGCGCTGTCCTCGCCGGCCATCCTGAGGCGTTCGGCAACCTCGGTGGCGGATTTCTCTTCCTCGACCTGTTCGGTGACGAACCAGTTGAGCATTACCTGAGCCGGGAAGTCGTTCTCCTGCACGGCTAGCTCATAGAGAGCGTTGATGCGGGCGGTGATCTCCTTCTCGTGTTCCAGGGCCTGCTCGAAGGTATCGAGCGGGGACCGGAAGGCGTAAGGGGGTGCCTCTATGGCCTGAAGCTCGACGCGTTCGCCGCGGTCGAGGAGGAAGTCGAAGAACTTCATCGCGTGCTCCAGCTCTTCCCTGCTCTGCTGGCGCATCCAGTGGGCGAAGCCAGTGAGGTTGGCCACCTCAAATGAACCTGCCATCGAAAGGTAAAGGTAAGCGGAGTAGAGCTCGTGCTTGATCTGCTCCCCCATCGCGTCCCTGACCGCATCCTTCATCGGCGTCTGCGCGCTCTCGCTCATGCCGCTCCTCTCACCGTCTGGCACCGGATCTTGCTTTCGCATCATATAGTACCAGGCGAGTAGTGGAGACGGCTCTAGAAGCCTACCGCGGCCGCGCCCCGAGCCCCGGCTCCCCGGAGAGGAGGATGCGCCCGTTCTCGTACCCGATACCTTCGAACGGGTCGTCGGCGAGGAGCATCGCGCCGTCGAGGTCGACCAGGTCTACGAGGCCGGAGATGTGAGCCGCCGTGGAGATCCCTAGCGAGGTCTCGACCATGCACCCGAGCATCACGGTCATCCCCAGAGCACGGGCGGTGTGGATCACGGCCAGGGCGCCCCGCACCCCGCCGCACTTGGCGAGCTTGACGTTGACCCCGCTCACGCACCCGGAGAGAGGAGGCACGTCGCTCGCGACTATGGCGCTCTCGTCGGCGACGACCGGCACGGGGTGGGCGGCTTCGGTCGCCCATCGTAGCGCCTCGGGCCCGGCGGAGGCAGGGACGGGCTGCTCGATTACGCGCACCCCGATGCTCTTGAGCTCCGCCGCCACTTCGGGAGCTTCGTCCGGGGAGAAGGCCTCGTTCGCGTCCACCCAGATCCGGGCTTCGGAGAGCTCAGCCACCGCGCGAACAGTCTCGAGGTCCTCCCATCCCCCCACCTTCATCTTGAGGATAGGGAAATCCGAGAGCCTCCTGGCCTCCTCGACCGTGGTCTCGGGCTCCGCTATCCCCAGAGTGTAGGCGCTGACCGGCTCGGGACGGGCGAGCCCCAGTAGCCTGTAGAGGGGGACGCCGAGCCTCTTCGCGGCGAGGTCGTGGAGCGCCGAGTCCAGCGCTGTCCGCGCCGTCGTGGGCATACAGTCGTTGTGCGCGAGGGCGCCCTCGATATCCCAGGGGTCCGGGATCTCGAGGTTCCGCAGCGCCTCCGCCACGCTCGCCGCATCCTGGCCGTAGTAGCGCGTGGGGGCAGCTTCGCCCCGGCCGACGGCGCCATCCTCCTCGAGTTCGAGGATCACGCGCTCGAAGGCGCCTGCCGCGCTGCGGGCGATGGCGAACGTGCGCCGGGTATGCACCGTCACGGTCCGGACACTCTTCTCCATAGATAGGCTTTCCTCCCTCTCGCCGACCGCCGCATCCTACCTCACCCACGCACGACCGCGGTGGCCACCGCTGTTAAATGCTCGTTAAAAACCTGAAGCGCCGGAAAGCGACGGTTTATACTTGTGATTGCCTGGGTCCGACGAGTAGGAGTGGCTTGGATTGAGCGTGGCAGAGATTCTGATAGTCGAGGACGACGAGGTCATCACCAGCACCCTCGCCTACAACCTCTCGCGCCGAGGCTTCGGCGTGAAAGCGGCTACAACCGGCGCGGAGGCATTGAGGATGGCCCGCAAGATGAGGCCGGACCTGATCCTCCTCGACGTCATGCTCCCCGGCGAGTCGGGCATAGAGGTCTGCGAGCGCATCAGAGAGCGGGATCAGGACGTGGTGATCGTCATGGTCACGGCCAAGGACGCCGAGGAAGACAAGGTCAGGGGCTTCGAGGCCGGCGCCGACGACTACGTGACCAAGCCTTTCAGCATGAAGGAGCTCGTCGCCCGGATAAACGCCAACCTGAAGAGGAGCGAGGCCGGCCAGCGGGGCAAGGTCATCGAGGCCGGCGACCTCCAGCTCGACACCAAGAACTTTACTGCCCACGTCGGAGGAGAACCGCTGGACCTGCGCCTAAAGGAGTTCGAGCTACTCGTGGCGCTCGCGAGCGCGCCCGGCGAGCTCAAGAGCCGGGAGGAGCTGGCGAAGGAGGTCTGGGGACATGCCGGCGTTGGCTCCTCGCGCACCATAGACGTCCACATACGCAGAATCCGCGCGGCGCTGGAGGAGAGATCCTCCTACCAGTACATCCACACCGCCAGGGGCCTCGGCTACCGCTTCGAGGCGAAGAGCCGGGCCGGAGTGGGCGCCGAGTAGAGATCGCCGTGCTCAAGAGACGCGAGGACGCCGACTACGTCAGCCCCGACGAGATGCGGCGGGTCAACAAGATCCGGCGCGACTTCGTCGCGAACGTCTCCCATGAGCTCAAGACTCCGGCGACTAGCCTCAGGCTCCTCGCGGAGAGCCTGCAAGAGACCATAGATGAAGACCCCGTCCAGGCCCGCCTCTTCGCCGCACAACTCAAGATGGAGACCGAGAGGCTCTCGCACCTGATTACGGACCTCCTCGACCTGACTCGCCTGGAGAGCCAGGAGGGGGTCGAGAACCCCGTCCCCGTCGACGTGCGCAGCGTGCTGATGACCGTGCTCGCGCGCATGAGGCGGGTCGCCCGGAAGAAGAACATTACCCTGCAGTGGAAGCGCTTCGGCCCGGCCGCCCAGTACACCGTGCGCGGGGACGAGACGCTGCTGAACTCGATGTTCACTAATCTGGTCGAGAATGCCGTCAAGTACACTCCGCCCGGCGGCCAGGTGGAGGTAACGGGCGGCTTCGAGGGTTCGGAGATCGTGATCCGGGTCTCGGACACCGGCATCGGCATCCCCGAGCCCAAGCTGCCGCGCATCTTCGAGCGCTTCTACCGCGTGGACAAGGCGCGCTCGAAGGAGACCGGGGGCACTGGCCTGGGGCTCTCCATAGTCAAGCACATAGCCGAGAACCATGGCGGCCGGGTCACCGTCGAGAGCACGGTGGGCGAGGGGACCACCTTTACCGTCTACCTGCCGCGCGGCTAGGCGCGCTTTCCCGCCTATCGTTCTTCGCGTAAAATAAGCATTCTACAAGTCGTATGCGCGAGACGGGGAATGTCCGGGTGATCGCCCGGTAACCAAGCGACCGTGACGTCCGCGAGAGGTAAACGGTGACGATAGCACGCAAACTATGGTTAGGATTCGGAGTTTTGATCCTGATCTTCCTGGTGGCCGACCTCACCATACTGCTCAGCGCGGCGACCATGAATCGGAATCTCGCGCCGATAGTATCGGTTGAGGAACACGCCCGCACCGCGGCCTATGAGATGGAGATCAACACAGTCGAGATAGGCCGGGACGTGAGGGTCTACTCGCTCGCGCTCGAGGCCGAGGCGGCGAGGGACTCTTGAGGATACTCATCGCCGAGGACGACGCCGTCTCGCGCACGATCCTGCGCCGCGCCGTCGAGAAGTTCGGGCACGAGTGCCTCGCAGCCGAGAACGGGGAGAGGGCGTGGGAGATGTTCCGGGAGAACCCGGGGGTGGATGCGATCATCAGCGACTGGATGATGCCCGGCATAGACGGCCTGGAGCTGTGCCGCAAGGTGCGGGGCGAGGAGAGAGAGGGGTACACCTACTTCATCTTCCTTACGGCGCTCGGGGATAGGGATCACCTGCTCATGGGCCTCGAGGCGGGCGCCGATGACTACATCAGCAAGCCCTTAGACCGCGGCGAGCTGCAGGTGCGCCTGATCTCGGCGCGCCGCGTAACCGAGCTGCACCGGCGGCTCGCCTTCCAGAACGGCGAGCTGGAGCGCTTGAACCGCAGGCTCTTCGACCAGTCGCGGGAGGACCCGCTGACGCACCTCGGCAACCGGCTGCGCCTGCGCGAGGAGCTCGAGGCGCTTCGGGGACGCGTCGAGCGCTACGGCCACAGCTACTCGGCGGTGCTCTGCGACGTGGACTACTTCAAGCTCTACAACGACCACTACGGCCACCTGGCGGGCGACGAGGTGCTGCAGAAGGTGGCTGAGGTCATCGCCGGCCAGGGACGCAGCGGGGACACCGCCTACCGCTACGGCGGGGAGGAGTTCCTTATCATCCTGCCAGAACAAGACCAGGAATCTGCGGCCTCGATCGCCGACCGCCTCCGCCGGGCGGTGGAGGACCTGCGGATACCGCACGAGGCGAAGGACCCGCCTGGTATCGTGACTATCAGCGCCGGCGTCGCCACCCTCTCTGCCGGAGCGAACAAGAGCGCCGACGACCTGCTCGGGGAGGCCGACACAGCGCTCTACCGCGCCAAGCAGTCAGGCCGGAACCGCGTCGCCTCCCACGAAGATACTCTTGCTTGAGGCTTTCAGCCGCGGTCGCGCCGCGTGCGCCAGAGCACGGCCTTCAATACTCACGGTTCTCACACCTCCCCCTGTCTGGCCCTCTCGAGCAGCTCGATGACCTCCTCGTCCGAGGTCTGCGAGAAGTCGCGGTACCAGAAGCCTATTGCCCCGAGGTCGGAGGGCGTCTCGAGGCAGACGAGATCGTCCACCTCGGGGCCGATCAGCCCGGCCGTCTGCGCCGCGCACACGGGCGCGGCGAGGATCAAACGCCGTGGTCCAAGGCGCCTGAGCGCCTCGACGGCGGCCCTGGCCGTGACGCCGGTCGCGAGGCCGTCGTCGACCAGGATCACGGTCCGGTCCCTGACCTCGGGCTCGGGACGGTCGCCCCTGAAGTGCCTGAGCCGGCGTTCGACCTCCGCCAGCTCTTTATGCGTGACCGCTTCCAGGTAATAGTCCGGGATGCCTAGCCGTTCGACGACGTCCCCGTTGAGGACGCGCACGCCGCCGGGGGCGACGGCCCCTATGCCGAACTCCGGCTGGCCCGGCGCCCCGAGCTTGCGCGAGACGAAGACGTCCAGCGGCGCGCCTAGAGAGCGCGAGATCTCGTACCCCACGGGGACCCCTCCCCGCGGGAGAGCGAACACGACGGGGCGCTCGTCCCTGTATCGGGTCAGCCGCTCGGCCAGCCTGCGACCGGCGTCCTCCCGATCCTCGAACGGCGGCCCACCGTAAAGCATCCTCAATAACCTCCTCAAGTCCCGGAGCCCCGCAACGCTCAGCCCTTGATGACTATCAGGGGCCTGAGGCGCACGACCCTGCGTCCGATCCCAGCCCCGTGTGTCGCCTCGATGACGTCGGCTGCGTCCTTGTAGGCCTCCGACATCTCCTCGTCAACCGTGGCCCTTCCTGCAGCACGCACCAGGATGCCCTTCTCCTTCATCTCCCCGACCACGTCGCGGCCCCCGGCTGCTTTCCTGGCCTTCCGGCGACTCATCTTGCGGCCTGCGCCGTGGGCGCTGGACCCGAAGGTCTCCCGCATCGCGCCCTCCGTGCCGGCGAGCACGAAGGAGTAGCGGCCCATGTCCCCTGGCACCAGTACAGGCTGGCCCACGGAACGGTACTCCTCGGGCAGGTCCTCCTCTCCGGGCCCGAAAGCCCTGGTGGCCCCCTTGCGGTGGACCAGTACCTCCCTGCCCGCGTGCTCCTCGAACTTGGCGTTGTTGTGCGCCAGGTCGTAGAGGAGCTGCAGGCGTTCTCCTTCGGTGTCGAACCCGGTGGAGGCGAAGGCCTCCCTGGTAAAGTGAGAGATGAGCTGGCGGTTTGCGAAGGCGAAGTTCGCAGCCGACGCCATCGCCCCGAGGTACTCCTCCCCCTCCGGGCTCTCTATGGGGACAGCGGCGAGCTGTCTGTCCACCAGCTCGATGCCGTACTTCGGGACGGCCCCGAGGAAGCGCTCGATATAGTCCTGGCAGACCTGGTGCCCGAGGCCCCGCGACCCGGAGTGGATCAGGACCGTGACCCACCCCTCGCGCAGGCCGAACGCTTCAGCGGCTTCCTCGTCGTAGATCTCGTCCACGTACTGGACCTCGAGGAAGTGGTTGCCGGAGCCCAGGGTCCCGAGCTGCGGCAACCCCCGCTCGTACGCCCTGGCGCAGACCGCACCGGGGTCCGCGCCCGAAAGGTTCCCGCCCGACTCGATGCGTCCCAGGTCCGCCGCCTCTCCGAATCCTCGCTCGACAAGCGGAGCGGGTCCTTCGACCAGGATCTCCTCGAGCTCCTGTTTGCTCATGCGGAAGTCCGTGCGGCCCCTGCCCATTCCCGAGGGGACGGCTTCGTAGAGCGCGTCGGCCAGCCGGTCCTTGCGCCGCTCCAGCTCTGTGCGTTCGATATCCGAGGTGAGTAGCCGCACGCCGCAGTTAATATCAAAACCGATGCCGCCGGGACTGACCACGCCCCCCTCTTGCGGATCGAACGCGGCTACCCCGCCTATCGGGAAGCCATAGCCCCAGTGGATGTCGGGCATGGTCAGCGCCGGCTCGACTATGCCGGGCAGCGTCGCGACGTTCTTGAGCTGCCTCAGGGAAGCGTAGTCCTCGGCCGCGAGGTCGCTCAATATCTTCTCTGAGGCGTAGAACGCCGCTTCGACCTGCATCTTGCCCTCGCGGGGGATGCGGTACCTGTACTGACCAAGGCGTTCGAAGTTCATCGTCTTCCTCCTACCCCTCAAGAGGTCAGACGTCGAGTATCACCCGCGCGTGCCAGCCTTCGTCGTCGTTCGATACGTCCAACCCGTGAAACGTCGCGCTCTTTATCTCCCCCTGCCACCCGTACTCCTCAAGCAGGACGGGAGCTCCGGTGAGGCTCGCTATCAATGACGAGCCAGCCCGGCCGGTCTCTTTTAGTCGTATCCGTGCGCCGGCGGGGACGAAGCCCGTGTCCTGGATCAGATACGTCAGCTCGTTCAGCCAGCGCACGAGGAGCGTCTCGCGGTCGGGGGCGGAGAGCTGTATCCCGCGTTCCTCTCCGCCATTCTGCGGGGGACGCTCGAACGCGACCATGAGGAGGGCTCGCCGGGCCTCGTCGAAGAGCTCCTCGAGCGTGGAGGCCCTCAGCTCGAAACCCACGTCTGCTGTGTGATCAAGCATCTCTATCATCTGTGTCACGGTGTCGCGATTCCCCAGACAGACCGTACCAGCTTATCAGCGCCGCCCGGAACATAGCTTAACACCGCCGGCGCTTGATCCCACAGCCGGAAACTGGGATTCTTGGTGCGGGAGCGAGTAGAGGGGAGATTCGATGGGAGAGCACGGGGCCGCCTTGCAGAACGAGCCTGTGGACGTGAGCGAGGAGTTCGCCAGGCAGCAGAACCACTTCTTTATCGGCTCGAAGGTCGCGGCCCTGGACCCGGAGACCGCCTCCGGCAAGATTCACTGGAAAGGCATGGCCCTGAAGCAGCGCGTCTCCTACCACCAGCTCACGCTCGAGTTCGAAGACTACAGGGTATGGTGGGATACGCCGCCGGGGGAGTACGAGGACGAGCAGGAGTTCCCCTTCTCGCTCTTCTTCGTGACCCCGAGGACCTTGCGCCTCCGGGTCGCCGCCAGGCCGGAGGGTTACTCTGAGGGCTCCTCGCTCATGCTGGAAGCAGAGCAGCCCCTGACCGGCGATCCCTGGGAGATGAGTGGGGACGGGTCGTCCACGACCTACGCCGGCCCGCACGGCTCCGTGACCATCACGAGGGACCCTGTGCGCTTCGAGTTCAGGGACGCCTCTGGCAAGCTCCTGACCCGCACCTGGAACCTCGCCGACGCAAAGGGCGTGGTCAACTCGATGCCAACACCGTTCTCGTTCGTCCGCAAGTCCTCCAACCTGCACCGGCACATCGCGGCCAGCTTCACCCTCTCGACGGACGAGAAGCTCTTCGGCGGCGGGGAGTCGTTCACGCGGTTGAACAAGCGCGGCCAGAAGATGGTCCTCTGGACCTACGACGCCTACAGCGCGCAGACGCCGTACATGTACAAGCCGGTGCCGTTCTTCATGAGCAGCAAGGGCTACGGCATGTTCGTGCACACCAGCGCGCCCCTCACGCTGGACCTCGGCGGTTCCTATGGGGAGGCGGCCGTGATCTACCAGGGCGACGACGAGCTCGACCTGTTCTTCTTCTTCGGCTCTCCGAAGGAGGTCCTCTCCGAGTACACGGCCCTCACCGGACGCGCCCCGACCCCTCCCCTCTGGACGTTCGGCCTGTGGATGGGCCGGGAGACCTATTCATCCGAGGACGAAGTCAGGGACGTCGCGAAGAAGCTGCGCGAGCACCGAATTCCCTCCGACGTCATCCACCTCGACACCGGCTGGACGGAGGTGCCCCACCGCTGCGACTTCGAGTTCTCCCCTTCGCGCTTCCCCGACCCGCGGCGCATGATCTCCGATCTGAAAGACGATGGCTTCCGCATTAGCCTGTGGCAGCTCCCCTACTTCAACCCGAACAACGAGCTGCACGCCGAGGCCATCGAGAAGGGCTACGTCGTCCTGAGCGCATACGGCAAACCGCCAATCGACGATGCGGTCTTAGACCTCAGCAACCCCGACGCCGTGCGCTGGTACCAGGAGAAGCTGGCCCATCTTCTGAGGATGGGCGTCGGCATCTTCACCGCGGACTTCGGCGAGGCGGCGCCCCTCTCCGGTATATACCACGCGAGGAGAAGCAGCTTCCTCGAACACAACCTCTACCCCTTGCGCTACAACAAGGCGGTCGCCGAGGTTACAGAAGAGATCACCGGCAGCGGCGCCATCTACGCCCGCAGCGCCTGGGCCGGCAGCCAGCGCTACCCGATGCACTGGGGCGGCGACGCGGAGATCTCCGACGGCGGGATGGCCGGGACCCTGCGCGGCGGCCTCTCTCTGGGCCTGTGCGGTTTCTCGTTCTGGAGCCACTTTATCGGGGGGTTCTCCTACCGAACCCCCAGGGACCTGTACAGGAGGTGGCTGTCGTTCGGCGCGCTCTGCTCCCACGCCCGCTGCCACGGCGCGCCACCCACGGAGCCGTGGGAGTACGGCGAGGAGTTCACGGACGAGTTCCGGCGCATCGTGGAACTCCGCTACCGGCTCATGCCGTACGTCTACGCTCAGGCCAGGCTCGCCTCCCGGGAAGGACACCCCATGCTGCGCGCCCTGCTCTTCGAGTACCCCGGAGACCCGACCTCCTGGACCATCGAAGACCAGTACCTCCTCGGCACGGATCTCCTCGTCGCCCCGCTCATAGAAAACGGACCGCTCCGAAACGTCTACCTGCCGCCGGGGCTCTGGACCGACTACCAGACCGGCGAGACCTACGCGGGCGAGAGGTGGCACAGCATCCGGGCCGGGGAGATCCCCGCCGTCGCGCTCGTCAGGAGCGGCGCGGCGATACCGCACGCCAGGCTAGCTCAGAGCACCGACCAGATGGACTGGAGCAGGATAGAGCTCGTGGTCTACGGGACAGAGCCCGCCGAGAGCCTGTTCTGCCTGCCCGAAGACGGAACGCTCCACCACCTGCGCCTGGAGCCCGAGGGAGACGGCTTCGTGTTGAGCGAGAACCCCCTGGAAGGCAGGGTCGAGTGGAACGTGCGCACAGCTGTCGCCGAAGGGGGGCCGGATGCCTGAGAGAGTCGGCTTCGTGGGGCTCGGGATCATGGGCATGCCCATGGCCCGCAACCTGATGGACTCGGGCTACCGGCTGGTGCTTCACAACCGTACCCGTCACAAAGCCGAGGAACTGGCGAACGCGGGAAGGGCCGAGGTGGCCGGCAGCCCGGCCGAGGTCGCCCGGAACAGCGAGGTCGTCATCACCATGCTCCCCGGTCCGCCGGAGGTAGCGGAGGTCCTCGCCGGAGAAGAAGGGCTACTCGATGGGGCCGGCGAGGGTTCGCTCTTCATAGACATGAGCACCTCCTCGCCTGTACTGGCCCGCGAGCTCGCCCGGAGCGCCCGCTCGCGCGGCGCGAGCATGCTGGACGCTCCGGTAAGCGGAGGAGACGTGGGCGCCATAGAAGGAACCCTCTCCATCATGGTTGGCGGTGAGCAAGCAGACTTCCAGAGGGCCAAACCTCTCTTTGAGGCTATGGGAAAGACCATAACCCACGTAGGACCCACAGGCGCAGGGCAGGTCACAAAGGCAGCAAACCAGGTTGTTGTGGCCCTAACCATAGAGGCTGTCTCAGAGGCGCTTGTGTTGGGCTCTGCGGGTGGGGTTTCTGCGCAGAAGATCCTTGAGGTACTCTCTGGAGGTCTGGCGTCCAACAAGGTGATGGAGGTCAAAAGGGAGAAGTTCCTCTCTCACTCCTTCGAGCCTGGCTTCCGGTCGGAGCTGCACCACAAGGACCTTGGGATAGCGCTAGCTGCTGGCAGGGAGTATGGGGTAGTGTTGCCTGTCACCGCGATAGTTGACCAGATGCTCCTCTCCATGAGGAGGAAGGGGTGGGGCGAGGAGGACCATTCGGCCTTGCTCCGAATCATCGAGGATCTCTCGCAGCACACCATAGGGGAATAGGGGTTGGGGGACCCGGGAAAGGAGGATCTCCATGCCGACGATGAAGGTGATGGACGCGGTCGTGAAGGTGATGGAAGACGAGGGTGTAGAGGTCGCCTTCGGGGTACCGGGGGCGGCGATCCTGCCGCTGTACAAGGCCCTTAGCAAATCCGATCAGATAAAGCACTACTCCGTCAGGCACGAGGAGGGAGGGACCCACGCCGCCGACGGGTATACGCGGGTTACGGGAAAGGTCGGGATCAACATAGGGACCAGCGGACCTGCCGGCACCAACACGATCACCGGGCTCTACACCTGCA
>JBJMIY010000230.1:0-2992 GCA_045806605.1 Rubrobacteraceae bacterium | reverse complement strand
CTGACAAGCGAAGCGCTTTAGAGAAGAGACCTGACGAAGTATTCCGCGTTCAACCTTTCTCCTGTGGCCCCGATGACGGTATCCTGCCAACTGTTGCGGGCTCCAGGCCCGAAGACCGCCTCTTGCAGGTAGCGTCCGGCCGCCTCGCTTGCGAAGTAGGGCTCGCCGGCTGTCACGCGCGCCTCTAGGTGGTCTCTTAGCTGGGCAGAGATCAGGTTCCCCAGCACGTAGTTGTGGTAGTAGACCGGCACGATGGCGGCGTGTATCTTGGCCGCCCAGTCTGGCGCGTTACGTCCGGGCGGGCGGTTCACGAGCTGGAGGCGTTCCACGAGGTCCCACCACAAGGAGTTCAGGTCCTCGCGCTCGGGGTCTTTGTAGAGCGCTCTCTCGAAGTGGAACATCACGAGCGCCCAGCGGGTGAAGACGAGCCCGGCGGCCCGGCGCCGAGCGGCGAGCTTTTCGGCGTTGCCGTCCAGCTCGCTCTCGGAGACGCCGGCCACCTTCTGAAGCCAGCCCGGATCTTCGGCTAAAGCGCCCATCATCAGGGCAATTGCTTCGGTGGTGCAGGTGTGGGCCACGGTGCGCAGGAAGTAGGGTAGCTTCGGGTTTATGTACCTGTCGTAGACGGCGTGGCCGAACTCGTGGAGCATCGTGTCCATCCAGTAGGCGTCGGGCCTCACGTTGGCGAGCACCCGCACGTCGTAGGGGTACTCGCGACCGACGGAGAGGCAGAATCCATGCTGGTTCTTACCCTCGCGCTCGTAAAGATCACTCCGAGCCAGGACGTCGCGCACCTCGAGGCCCATATTGTCGTAGGTCTCGCGGGTGAGGTCCTCGAGATCCTTCTCCCTGAAGTGACGGTCTACATCGAGCGCGCCGTCTTCGGGGACCTCCTGGAAGAAGGGATCGGAGAAGTGCCAGGGCATGACGGACTCGACACCGAACCTTGCTTTCAGCTTCTCGTCGAGATCCTCTTTGAGTGATCTGAAAGGAGCGTCGGTAGCAGCTTCCAGTCCGGCCATGATCCGGTCGAGCTCCTCCGCGTCTATCTCCTGCAGGTCCAGAGACCGGTGGAAGTAGTCGGGATAGCCAGCCTCGCGGGCCAGCCGGTTGCGCAGGCGGGCGAGCTCGCGCACGGTGCCCTCGACCTCGGGGCCGACGGTCTTCGAGGCCTCCCAGGCCTCGCGGCGCCGGGCCTCGTCGTCGGAGAAACGCAGGATCTCCCGGATCTCGTTCTCCCCGACCTCCTGGCCCCCGACGACGCCACGGTGGTTGCCGTAGACGGCGCTCGCCTTTGCCTCGAGCTCCTCGATGCGGTCCAGGGTCTCTCTGTCGCCCTGTCGCCCGGCGAACGTCCGGTACAACACCTCGACCTGCCGCCGCAGGAGGCTACTCTCGAGAGCGTCCCGCTCCTGGTAGTAGCCCCGGATCTCCTGGAACTCGCCCCTATCGGCGAAGAGGTTGTTGTACTCCATCCCCGCGCGAACGAGCTCCTGCTGGGCCTCCTCCGTGCCGGTCGTCGCGAGGCGCCACCAGGCCTCGCTCACGGCTTTCTCGACGGGAGCGACGCGCTCTTCGAGCCGGGAGATGAACGCCTCTACGCCGGCAGGAGAAGGCAAGGCCCGCTCAGCGGGCGGCGCGTTCGCGCCGGTTGCCCAGCCAGATCGCGACGAGCAGGAGGACGATACCCAGAGTGCCGAACTGCAGCAGCCCCTCCGGCAAGCCCTGGCTGCCGACGGCGAGCGCGGCCACGAAGACGAGCGCCAGCGCCGCGTACCCTGCCGCCCTGTAGGCGATGTACGCCGTCACGAGGCCTATAAGGATGTAGACGAGCGGCATGAACGGGCCCAGCACGTGGGTGAAGGCGAAGGGGCCGGCATCTATGACTCCCGTGGCCCACAGCCCGATCTGGCCAGCCGCGATGAAAGCGGCGAAGGCGACGACGAAGCTGATGGCGCCGGACTTCCAATTTATGGGTTCCGGGTCGAAGTTGTGCGGCTCGTACCAGCGAGCCTGGCGCACCTCGTAGCGTCCTCTGCGCCGCACGTCTTCTCTGCCCCGCTGGCTATCGGTCTTCTCTTTTCTCCTGAAGCGGCCGCGCAGGCGCTCTCCCAGAGGCGGGCCGCCCGACTCGCGCTCCTGGCGCCGGGCTGCGAGCTCGTCCTCCAGGGAGCCGAAGTCGAGGCCGGCTAGCTGGTCGGCGGCGTGGGCGAGGTCGAGGGCCTCGTCGTGCGTCCTGCGGCGGTTCGGATCGGAGAGCACGGCGTAGGCTTCTTGCAGGAGCGAGAACTCTTCGGCGCTGCCGCTCGGGTGGTCGGGGTGGCGCTCCTTTGCCAGCCTGCGGTACGCGCCTCTAATCTCCTCTTGCGACGCCTCGCGGGAGACGCCGAGCACCCGGTAGTAGTTGACCTGATCAGCCATCGTCTTATTCTAACCCAACGATGCGCCGGTGGTCCCACCCGCGAGCGCCAGCTTTATCTCCTCGAGGCAGGCGGGATCCGACTCCCCCTCCGCGGCCTCCTCGAGCGCCGCCTCCGCGCCCCCGATTTCCCCCAGCGCCCACGCCGCGTGAGCTCGCACCAGCGGCGATTCGTCCTCCCGCAGGCACCGGATCAGGGCGGGAAGGGCCCTCCTAAGCCCCAGGTTCCCCGCGGCCACGCAGCAATTGCGCAGGAGCCCGGCGCGGCCGGGCCGGATGAGGGGCGTACCGGCGAAGTGGCGCTCGAACTCCTCTTCGGACCGGATGCCGAGCACCTCCTCTATCTCCAGGTATGGTCCTGTCCCTGCCTCCTCCGAGAACTCCGGCCAGCGGCTCCTCGCCGCCTTCGTCTTGTTGTAGGGGCAGACCTCCTGGCAAACGTCGCAGCCGAAGGCCCAGTCGCCAACGAGCGGGCGCAGGTGGCGCGGTATCTCGCCTTTGTTCTCGATGGTGAGGTAGGAGATGCACAGCCTGGCGTCAACCACACCGGGGGCCATTATGGCGCCGGTCGGG
>JBJMIY010000229.1:0-7197 GCA_045806605.1 Rubrobacteraceae bacterium | reverse complement strand
CGCGACGGCGGCTTCGCCGACCTGCTGAAGACCAACGCGCGCGCGGTCGTGAAGCTGGACCCTGTCCTCGAGCCCAAGGACATAGCGGCGCTGGCAGACGCCGGGCTCACCGCCTACCACGCCGTCAGGAAATCCGTCCCCCACCTCTACGCGGGAACGAAGGCCGTCGTCATGGGCGCAGGGGGCCTGGGCCACATTGGAATCCAGTGCCTCAAGGCGCTCACGCCGACGGAGATCATCGTCACCGACCCGAACGAGAAGGCTCTCGAGCTCGCCAGAGAGTGGGGCGCGGACGAGACAGTTAAAGTGGAGGAAGGCTACGTGGACACGGTGCTCGAGATGACGGACGGCAAGGGGGCCGAGGTCGTCTTCGACTACGTCGGCGAGCGAGGGGCCGAGGACGACGCCTGGCAGATGACTAGAGCAGGCGGCTCGCACTACGTTATAGGGTACGGCGGCACGGTCGAGGTCCCGACCATAGACATCATCTCGACGGAGCGCGTCATCACCGGCAACCTGGTCGGCACCTACAACGACCTCGCGGAGCTGATGAACCTGACGGCGCGCGGCCTGGTAACGCTCCACACCGCGACCTACCCGCTCGACGCCGTGAACGACGCCATCCAGGACCTCGACAGCGGCAACCTGCAAGGGCGCGGCATCCTGATCCCTGACGGCGCCGATAACTAGCCCGCCCTGACGACGGTGACCGGGTCGGGTGACGTCCTCGGCCAGCGCGCGCTGAACCGGGCCCTGCTGGAGCGGCAGCTGCTGCTGTGCCGCCGGGAGCTGCCGGCTGCCGAGGCGATCGAGCACCTGGTCGGTATGCAGGCGCAGGTGCCCAACGCGCCCTACGTCGGGCTGTGGAGCCGGCTGGACCGCTTCCAGACCGACGAGCTGGCAGCGCTGATCTCCGACCGGAGCGTGGTGCGCGCCTCGCTGATGCGAGCGACCATCCACCTGGTCACCGCTCGCGATTGCCTGGCGCTGCGTCCCGTCGTGCAGCCGGTCCTGGATCGCGACGTGTACCGCAACTCCACGTACGGCCGCGAGCGCCTCGCCGGTCTCGACATCGAAGCGGTCCTGGCGGCCGGACGGGAGCTTTTAGAAGAGAGGCCCCGGACCAATGCCGAGCTTCGCCGGCAGCTGGGCGCGAGGTGGCCGGAGCGGGACGCCGCGTCGCTGGCCTACGCCGTCCGCGGCCTGCTGCCTGTGGTACACGTGCCGCCGCGGGGCATCTGGGGCGCCAGCGGGCCTATAGCGCTGACCACGGTAGAGGCGTGGCTCGGCCAGAGCGTCGACCCCGGCCGCGAGCCTGACGAGATGATCCTGCGCTACCTTGCCGCGTTCGGTCCGGCCACCGCCGGGGACATCCGCACGTGGTCAGGGCTGACCGGCCTGCGCGAGGTCATCGAGCGGCTCAGGCCACGCCTGCGGACCTTCTCCGACGAGCGCGGCCGCGAGCTGCTCGACGTGCCCGACGCCCCGCTGCCAGACCCGGACATCCCAGCCCCGCCGCGCTTCCTACCCGAGTACGACAACGCGCTACTCTCCCACGACGACCGCGCCCGCATCGTCCCCGACGAGCACCGCAAGAGGGTAGTCACCAGCCTGGGAAGGCCGAGCGTGCTCCTCGACGGTCTCGTAGCCGGGTTCTGGAAGACGGAGAAAACGCGCGGTAAGGCGGCGCTCGAGATACAGCCGCTAGAGCCCCTGACGAGGAAGGATCGCGAGGCGCTGTCCGAGGAGGGGGAGCGGCTCCTCCACTTCGTCGCGGGAGGCGACGAGACACTCGAGGTCCGGTTCGCCGTTTAAAGCGCTTCGCTTGTCAGCACGCTCCGGCTGACGCCTCCGCTTGTCAGCAATTCAGCTTGTTGTATTTTGGGGCGCGGCCTCTCCCGAGGTTTTTGCGGGATCGATCAGTGATGATCCGCGGTGCGCTGGGAAATCACCCTGGGAATTGCTTCAGTCCTCGTACTCGGAGAGCGAGGGTATTCCCGGCACGCCCTTTGCGGTCCGGACGGCGCGCAGGATGGCCTCCTGCATGGCTCGCGCGCCCCACGCGCCGACGACATCGGTCTCGGCCTCCACGTCGCCGGCCGAGACGGCGAAGGCCACGTCTCCGTCAATGGTGGTGTGCACGGGCTCTATGACGCGCGCGAAGCCGTCGTGGGCCATCTGGGCCACCTTGTTGGCCCCGCTCTTCGTGAGATGGGCGTTGGTCGCGACGATGCCGAGGGTCGTGTTCTCCCACCGATGCCGGGAGGCGGCCTCCTGGAGCAACTCCACCGTGTCCCCGAGCGTCCCGTCGTCATGCCTCGGGCCGGCGATCACACGCCCCGTCCTCGGGTCGCGGACGTCGCCGAAGGCGTTGACGGCTGCGAGAGCCGCGACGACGAGACCTCTGTCGAGCCCCATGGACACGCTCCCGACTCCACCCTTCATCGCCCGCTCCATCCCGAGGACCTTGCCTACGGTCGCGCCCGTGCCCGCGCCTACGCTGCCCTGCGCGAAGTCCCCGCTGCTGGCCGAGGCCGCGGCCTCGTAGCCCATCGAGTGGTCGGGACGGACCGTGGGATCCCCGACGACGAGGTCGAAGAGGACGGCGGCGGAGACCAGCGGGATGCGGGTCACCCCTATGTCGAGCCCGATGCCGTACTCCTCCAGGTAGGTGACTACCCCTTCGGCGGCTGCGAGGCCGAAGGCGCTCCCCCCGGTCAGCAGGAGGGCGTGGGTCTTTCGAACCGTCCCGTGGGGGCCGAGGCGATCCGTCTCCCGCGTACCAGGCGAGGAGCCGCGCACGTCGACGCCGACCGTGGCACCCTCAGGGTCCTCGAAGAGGACGGCCGTGCAGCCGGTCAGGGCCACGGGGTCGGTGGCGTGGCCAACGAGCACGCCGGGCACGTCGCAGAGGTTGCCGAACACGGGGCTTCAGGAGTCCTGGTGTTGCGAGGCTTCGGGCGTCTCCTGCCACTCTTCGGGGTCCGCGGGGATCACGCCGGGGTTGTCGCGGGCCAGGCGCCCGAGCGGGATGAGCTCCTGCTCGGCGCGGGTCGGGCCGAACCGCACGAAGACGGAGTCCTTCACCATCGAGTAGTCGACGACCTTGCCCTCACGCTCACCAAGCCTGACCGTCGAGTTCTTGAATGGCGCGCGCTCTTTGAACTCTTTATAGACGTCGTGCTCGTAGCGCACGCAGCACTTCACCTCGCCGCAGCAGCCCATGATCTTCTCGTTCGGGGTCACGCCTTGCTGCTTGGCGAGCCGCACGTTGACAGGCCCCATGCTCCGCGCCCCGCTCCAGGTTGCGCAACACAGCGGCAGCCCGCACGTGTCACACCCGCTCGTATCACCCGAGCGCTCGATAAACCGGAACCGCCGCAGCGCGATCCGGGCGTCGTAGAGCCGTTCGAGACCTTCCGTGACCGGATCGAGGTTCAGGTTATTCTCATCGGTCTGGTACTTTACCTCGACGTAGTAGCCGTCGAGCGAGACGTCGCAGCCAATGAACTGGACCTTCCCTATACCGTGGTCGCGGGCGAGCTTCTGGGCCTCGGTGCGGATCTCGCGTCCCCGCTCCCTGTTCCGGTCGTCCTCCCGCGCGTCCTCCTCGGTGACGATGCGGAGTATGTCGTAGGGCTCGGTGTACGCTTCGCGGCGTCTCGGCGTGAGGGCGACGCGCCCGACGAACTCCCCTACCTCGGTCGCGACGACGACCTTGTAGCCGACCCTGAGGTCTAGCTCCCTGGCGTAGCAGAGCCTCGGCGTGCTCCAGCCCGGGATACGGATGTCGACGAGCCTGGGGAGGGTGTGAGTATTCTCCGCCGTATCCGCGATAACGCCACCTCCAGGATCGCCTCCGGGGAAACATTATACGCAAGCGCGGCTCGCGCTTCCCCTAGAACCAGCGCGGCCCCGGCCCAGTCCGCCTCCGGATGCTCCTCCACCTTGCGCCGTATCTCCTCTACCCGATCCAAGTTGGCCACCAGCTCGGGCGCTCCGGCCCCGACCGCAGCCGCGTCCCTGTACGCCAGCGCGAGCAGTTCCAGCGCCTCCCGCACCGCTCCGTCCCGCGCCGCCCGGCCGGCGCGCTTCGCACCCTCCCTGGCCCTCCGGTCGGGTTCCTCTATCTCCTCCAGAAACGACGCCTCCCTCGCAGCCCCCACGGCCTCGGCCTGCGCCGTTATCTTCCCCACCATCCCGCTGCGCTCCTCGAAGTCCTGTGAGAGAGAGAATCCGGCCTCGAAGACGGCGTCCCGCAGCTCCCTGAGCTCGGGCTCCCCGGCGTAGCGCAGCGAGAGCCCTACGCTCCCCCGCCCCAGCGCAGCGGCGAGCTCCGGCTCCGCCGCGCCACGATCCGCAAGAAGCTTTGCCACCGTCCTCTGCGGCACGGGGTTGAAGCGCACCGCCTGCGCTCGCGAAAGGATGGTCGGCAGGACGCCCTCGCGCGAAGCCGCGAGCAGCGCGAAAACCGTCTCCCCTTCCGGCTCCTCCAGCGTCTTCAACAGCGCGTTGGCGGCCTGCACGTTGAGCGTGTCAGCCTGCAGGATAAAGAAGCGGCGCGCTCCTTCGAAGGGCCGGCTCGCCGCGAGGCGAACCACCTCCCTGACCTGCCCGATCGTCGTGAATGCTCCCTCCGGCTCCACCTCCGAGAGGTCGGGGTGCAGCCCGCGCCGCGCACGCTCCTCCGCGCCCGCGTCCCCGCCCGCCACCAGCGCCGAGCCGAACCTCCGCGCCGCCATCCGCTTGCCTACCCCGGGCGGACCGTAGAAGAGGTAAGCGTGGGAGACCTCCCCGCTCTCCAGCGCTCTCTCCAGCAGCCCCAGAGCCGCTTCGTTGCCGACTATGCCGGAGAAGGTCGCGGCCCTATCAGCCAACAGATTTCGTCCGCTGATCACTCACCACGACGAGTGTACTGCAGGCTCCGGATCTCACCCACCACCAGCTCGGCCAGCTCCTCGGGAGACCGCCCCGCGTCGAGGACCTCGATCCTGTGCGGCTCGCGCCGGACCAGCTCTTCGAACCCCTCCTCTACCCGCTGCATGAACTCGTCACCCACCTTCTCGATCCTGTCGAGCGGCGCCCCGAGCCTCAGGGCGCGCCGCCCGCGTTCTTCCGCGGCTAGACGCAGATAGAACGTCCTGTCAGGGACGACGGTCTCTACCGCCCAGGAGTTGAGCTCGCACACCGCCTCCACGCCGAGCTCCCTCCCGTAGCCCTGGTACGCCAGGCTGGAGTCGAGGTACCGCTCGCACACGACGTTCTCGCCGCGCACCAGGCGCGGCAGTATCCCCCGCCGCGCGTGGTCCGCCCGTGCGGCCGCATAAAGGTACGCCTCCGTCCAGGCGTCCATCTCGACTTCGGGGTCGAGTACGAGCCTCCGGATTCGTTCGGCGGCCGGGGTGCCACCCGGCTCCCGCGTGAAGTACGTCGGAGGCTCCACCCCGGCGAGGAGCGGTCTCATAGCGTGCACCACCGTAGACTTGCCCGAGAAATCCGGGCCCTCGATGGTTACGAAGATGCCCCGCGAAGCCTTGGCTCGCGCCGTCGTCCCGCCCTCAGGCTGCGGCCCGGCGCAGAGCGTGGCTCTCTGCGGCGGAGACGTGGGCCTCGAATAGTTTGCGGTGCTGGGGGGCGGCGTCGCGCATCGCCTCGGCGTGCCACTGCACCCCTACCAGCCACCGCTGCGAAAGGTCTCTCCACTCGACGGCCTCGACCACCCCATCAGGAGCGTGGGCTACGGCGACGAGGCCAGAGGCGAGATCCTTGACCGCCTGGTGGTGGTACGAGTTGACCTTGAGCTCGCCGGTGCCCATGATCCCCGCGACCTGCGATCCAGCATCAACGTCGACCTCGTGCGTCGGCTGCCACTTGGGCGTCTCCTGACGATGCCCCAGCAACACGGAATGGCCCATCTGAGAGGGGAGATCCTGGAACAGCGTCCCGCCCAGAGCCACGTTGAGTACCTGCATCCCCCGGCAGATGCCAAAGATGGGCATCCCACTCCGCAACGCATGCTCCACCAGGCTCATCTCGAAAGCGTCGCGCTCGGGGACGGTGGCGCCGAGCTCCGGAACGGCCTCCTCGCCGTAATAGCAGGGATCCAGGTCACTCCCACCACTCAAGAGCAGCCCGTCCAGCCCGCCGAGTAGCACCTCGGCCTCCCGAGCCCCGACAACCGGCGGCAACACCACAGGTAAGCCCCCAGCCCCGGCCACACCCTCGACGTAGTCGAGGTCCGCCCGCACAAACCGCCCAAGTGGCCGCTGCGCGACCGAGTCCTCGTCCTGCCTCAAGGTTGCCGTTACGCCTATTACCGCTGGGGCCAAATCCTACTCATCCTTTAACGCTTTCTTCATCTATCTTAACTATAAAGCGGCAGAATAGCAAACCACGGCTGCAATGAGCCACATCAAGGCGTACCCGGTCAGGCGGACGTAGACCGAGGGGAGGCGTTGCTGGGGCTCGTCTTCGATGTGGAGTCTGGCCTCTATGTGGTGGACTTCACCGGTTCCTGCGCGTCCTCTCTGGATAGACCCGCACCCCCCTCTTCCTTGTTCTCGCGCTGTTCCTGCTTCTTCGGGCAGTCCATGTTAATACATGTTACCCAGGGTCGCTTGCCCCCAACCACCTTTATCTCCGGCGAGCCGCAGGCGTCGCACTGGGTGTGAAGGGGAATGATTGTGCCCTTCTGAGGGAGAGGGTACGTTACCCTGCACTCGGGGTAGCCTTGGCAGCCGACGAACCGCTTGCCGCTCTTGCGGTTGCGCCGGATGATGAGGTTGTGCCCGCTCTCGGGGCACTTGCCCAGCGTTTCGTCGCCACGGATACCGTCCCAGACGATGTCCGCGAACTCTTTCTCGGCCTCGATCAGGTTCTCGTAGACGCGGCGCAGTACGTCGCGCGACTCGTCCACGACGTTCTCCTTGCTGGTCTTACCCTCCGAGATGGCGTCCATGCTAGTCTCGAGCTCGGATGTCATCTCGTGGCTTGCTATCTCCGAGGCGAAGGCCTTAAGAGCCCTGGCGAGGGCTATCCCCTTCTCGGTGGGGATGATCGGGTCGTCGTGGACGTAGCCGCGGTCGTAGAGGTTCTGGATAATGTTCGGGCGCGTCGCCTTGGTGCCGAGCCCGAGGTCTTCCATGAGCTTGATCAGGCGCCCCTGGCCGTACCTGCCTGGAGGCTGCGTCTCCTTGC